>JAQBZT010000255.1 GCA_027622355.1 bacterium
AAACCCACCCTTTGGCATCTCCCATGAGACGGCGGGCTCGATCCGCCCGGCGATGCTGCGCATCCTGGCGTTTTGCTTCTGGACGCTGATTCCTATCGCGACACTGGAGTTTTTTGCCTACCGGCCGGGATTCATCGCGCTCCTATGGACGATTTTCTGGGTCGGCATGGTTTTGATCGTCATTTCGGTCGCCTCACAGGAGGTGATACAGATGATCTGCCGCGCCATCGCGGGCGGGGAGGAGCCGGCCTGGCTTCGCTCCGCCTCGGGGCGGGCCTACCGGGTGTCCCTGTTGTCCGTGATGACGCTCCTCCTCCTTTTGTATGCGTTCGGTTTCGTGAATCTGACGCGCTATATCCTCGTCGGTCTGCTGTTCAGCGGCGTGATCGTCGCCATCGGGAGGGGGTTGAACCGCCGGAGCGAGGAGCGCATCCGCGCTTTCTTCGTCCGGAGACGCAAAGGACATCTCCGGCCGGAGACGGAAGATAGTGAAATCCATCGGCTCAGCGGCACCGTCCAGAAAATCGTCCGCTACGTCATCCACGCGGGTGTCCTGCTGACGCTCCTCATCCTGTGGGGCGTGGACCTGAAGGCGATTGCCTGGCTGCTTGCCTTTCTGACGGTTCCGGTCGCCACGCTGGGCGGTGTGCGGATTTCCGTTGCGAACCTGGCAAAAATCGCGATAGTCCTGTTCATCGCGTGGTGGTTGAGCCGGTACCTGCAGCATTTGATTCGAAAGAAGCTGACAGAATCGTCCGTCACCGAGGGTGTTCGCGAAAATATCTCTGTCGGCGTGAATTATCTTGTTCTGGCCACCGGCATCATCGTCGCGCTGCGATCGGTGGGCGTGGACTTCACAGGGCTCACGATTTTTGCCGGTGTCATCGGCATCGGGGTGGGGTTCGGGCTTCAGACCATCGCGAACAATCTCATCAGCGGCGTCATCCTTTTGATGGAACGGACCGTGCAGCCCTCGGATTTCATCGAGGTGGGCAATACGGTCGGCATCGTGCAGAAGGTGGCGCTTCGCAGCACGGTGGTCCGGACACTCGATAACATTTCCGTCATCGTTCCGAATTCGAATTTCATCACGAACAATGTGGTCAACTGGAGCCATGACGAAACGCTGACGCGGGGGCGCATTCCTGTCGGGGTCGCCTACGGGAGCGACGCCGAACGGGTCCGGCGCGTCCTGCTGGAGGTGGCGGAGGCGCACGATACTGTTCTCAAGCAGCCTCCGTCCCGGGTGATTTTCACGAGTTTCGGGGACAGCTCCCTCAACTTCGAGCTCCTCTACTGGGTGCGCGAGCCGCGGGAGATGGTTTACATCAAAAGCGATCTGCTCTTCGGCATCGACGCCGCGTTTCGCCGCCACAACATCCGGATTCCGTTTCCGCAGCGCGATGTCAATTTCTTTCCGCAGGGCTTGCGCGATGACGATGCGCCGAGACAGGGGGAAGCGCCGGCGGGGGCGGACGCGCCCGAGGCGCCGCCCGGTGGTTGAGAATGCTTCGGCGGGCGGGTATGGTTTTTCCGCTTTGAGGGTGTATGGGGAAATTCCCGGAACCAGGGGTGGCATCTCATGATTCAGGAAGCGATCGGAAAGCTTGTGGAGGGCCAGCATCTCTCGGCCGATGAGGCCGAGCAGGTGATGGACGAGATCATGACCGGAGAGGCAACGCCCGCCCAGATCGGGGGCTACCTCGTCGCGCTCCGCATGAAGGGGGAGACGCCCGACGAGATCGCCGGGAGCGTCCGCTCCATGCGGGCCAAGGCCACCCATATTCATACCCGCCATCCACACGTCATCGACACCTGCGGAACGGGTGGGGACGGCACGCACACCTTCAACATCTCGACGACGGCGGCGTTTCTCGTCGCGGGCGCCGGACAGCCCGTCGCCAAGCACGGCAACCGTTCCGTTTCAAGTAAGAGTGGAAGCGCGGATGTCCTCAAGGCGCTCGGGGTCAACATCGAAGCCTCCCCCGAACAGGTGAGCGCCTGCCTCGATGAGGCGAAGATCGGGTTTCTCTTCGCGCCCGCCCTCCACGGCGCGATGAAGCACGCCATCGGCCCGCGGAGGGAACTCGCCATGCGGAGCATCTTCAACATCATGGGACCGCTGACGAATCCCGCCCGGGCCCAGAGCCAGCTTGTGGGCGTCTACGCCCCCGAGCTGACCGCGCTGGCGGCGGAAGTCCTCGGAAAACTCGGCTCGAAGCGCGCCATCGTCGTCCACGGCCGCGACGGGATGGACGAGATCACCATCACGGGGCCGACGCAGGTCTCCGAGTGGGATGGAAGTCAGGTGAAGACCTATGAAGTCCGCCCCGAGGACGCGGGCCTTTCGATCGCTTCCGCGGACGCGATCGCCGGCGGGAATCCCGAGGAGAATGCGCAGATTCTCGTCGATATCCTGTCCGGGAAAGAAAAGGGGGCGAAGCGCGATGTCGCGCTCCTCAACGCGGCCGGAGCGCTTCTGGCGGCGGATCGGGTGAAGGACCTTCGGGAAGGCGTTCAGATGGCCGCCTCCGCAATTGCGTCGGGGGAAGCGGTGAAGGCGCTCGATCTTCTCATCGAGGTTTCGAACCGATGACCCTCAAGACCGAAACCGTCCTGGACAGCCTTGTGGCGGGCGTGCGTGAAGACCTCGCCGCCGACAAATCCGCCGTCTCCGAGACGGAGCTGCGGGGCCTTGCGCAGGATGCGGTGCCGGCACGGAGCCTCTTCGATGCCCTCCGCCGCCCGGCGGGCGGGGTGGATTCGAGCGGGGTGGATTCGAGCGGGGTAGACCCGGACGGGGGAAAAATCAGCGTCATCGCTGAGGTGAAAAAGGCCTCTCCCTCGAAGGGATTGATAGTGGATCGCTTCGCGCCGAGGGAGATCGCCGCGGGCTATCAGGCGGGGGGCGCGGCGGCGGTCTCGGTTCTCACCGAGCGGCGGCGCTTTCTGGGCCATCTGGATCATCTGCGGGAGGTGCGGGAGGTGGTGGACCTCCCCATCATCCGCAAGGAATTCATCTTCGACCCCTACCAGATTATCGAGGCCCGCGCCGCGGGTGCGGACGCCATTCTCCTCATCGCGGCCGTTCTCGATGTGCCTGAGCTGATCGATCTGCAGGGCCGGGCGGCGGAACTGGGAATGGACGCGCTCATCGAGGTCCACACCGAGGAGGAGATGGCGCGCGCGCTCGAGGCGGGCGTTCGCATCCTGGGGGTGAACAACCGCAATCTCAAGACCTTCGAGACGGACGCGGCCCACACCTTCCGTCTCATCGGGCAGATCCCGGCGGCGCGGCGAGAGGAGCTGGTCTTTGTCTCCGAGAGCGGCATCTTCGGCTGGAAGGAGGTGGCCCCCCTCGTCGCGGCGGGGGTGGACGCTATCCTCGTCGGGGAGTCCCTCATGCGGAGCGCCGACCCGGCGGCCCTTTTGCGCGAGCTGCGGGGGCTGGGCGGCCAGGAAACGCGCTGATTTTCTTTCCGGTTTTCTCTCCTCATCATCTTTCGCGTGAGTTTCCCTTGCGCTAGGATAGCGCCCTCCGGCCGCCGGGCGGCGGTCTGGGAATCGGGAGGAGGCGATGGAAAACCGGCGGATTCGCGTGGCCTATCTCGGCCCGGAGGCGACGTTCACCCACGAGGCGGCGGTGCGCCATTTCGGCAAGGGGGCGGATTTCATCCCCGTTTCCGACATCGTGGGCATCTTCGATGAGGCAGAGTCCGGCCGGGTGGATGCGGGCGTGGTGCCCATCGAGAACGCCCTCGAGGGTACGGTCAACATCACCCTTGATCGGCTCTTCCGCTCCTCCCTCCGGGTGGTGGGCGAGGTCAGCTTGCCAATCGACATCCATCTGCTCACCCGGGCGAAATCGCTGGAGGCCATCGAGCGAGTCATGAGCCACTACCATGCCGTGGCGCAATGCCGGCGCTGGCTGCGGGAGAATCTGCCGGGGGCGCAGATCGAGGAGGTGGCCAGCACCGCGCTGGCGGCGAAAATGGCCGCTGAGAGCGAAAATCTGGCCGCCCTGGGAAGCCGCATGGCGGGTGCGCACTACGGGCTGCGGGTGCTGGTGGAAAAGCTCGACACCGAGAGCATCAACGTCACGCGGTTTTTCGTCCTGGGCCATGAGGTGCCGCCGCCCACTGGCAAAGACCGGACGAGCATCATCTTCACCTTGCCGAACGAGGCGGGGGCGCTCTACCGGGCGTTCGGCCCCTTGGCCGAGCGGGGGATCAACATGACGAAAATCGAGTCCCGCCCCTCCCGGCAGAGGGCATGGGAGTATGTGTTTTTCATGGATGTGGAGGGGCATGCGGAGGATAAGG
>JAQBZT010000256.1 GCA_027622355.1 bacterium
AATGAGGGTTAATGAGGTTTTTTTTCGCCTTCGGCCGCGCGCCCGGTTTCGGACCTGTGGCGATTTGTGAGAAAAATAAGAAAGTTTGAAAAAATCTGCGACCTTTTGGTCTTTTTCGTGTCCAAGGAGTAGGTAGGATATGTCCGGGAAGGCGGAAGGTACGGGTGCCCTGGGTGAGCGCGGATTTCTCGAGCGCCTTCGCGCGGGCGATGAGGCGGCTTTCGAGGAGTTGATCCAGATCCATCAGGGCCCGCTTTACGGTTTTCTGCTCCGCATGACGGGCGAGCCGGACGACGCGCTCGATCTGGTGCAGGAAACTTTTATCCGGGCGCTTCGGAGCCTTTCCACTTTCCGCGGGGAATCGACGCTCAAGACCTGGCTGCACCGCATTGCGATGAACCTGTTCTTGAATGAAAAGCGCCGGCCGCAGCGCGAGACCGTCACGCCCGAGGAACTCGAAAGCCAAGAGCCGGGTTTTTGGGATCGGCTGACCGGCCATGTCCCCGAACCGGATGAGGTGGTTGAGAGCCGGCAGGAGATGGCCCGTTTGGAAAAGGCCATATTGAAGTTGCCCGAGGAGTACCGCAGCGTTCTGCTCCTTCGGGATCGGGAGGGGCACACGGCCCAGGAAGTGGCGGAGTTGTTGGAGATATCGGTTGCCGCCGTGAAAAGCCGGCTTCACAGGGCGCGGATGTTTGTCCGGCAAGAGATGCTGGGGACGGCGTGAGGCGGACGGAAGTTTCTGAGAGGTAAACCATGTTCCGGATATTAATGCGTACCATCATGCATGCCATCCAGTTGATGATCTACGGCCCGAAGGAAGGGGAGATGCTCTGCAGCGATGTGGGGCCTCTCCTCTCGGAGTTCATCGACGAGGAGGTTGATGCGGCGACGCTGGAAAAAATAAAGGCCCATCTGGATATGTGCGCCCCTTGCCGGAAATTCATGGAATCGCTCGAAAAAACTTCCCGCATGCTGCGGTCCGATCCCTCCCTGCAAATTTCCGAGGATGCGGCGAAGCAGATGATGGAAAAGCTCCGGGCCGAATACCAGCGCGCCCGCGAGGGACTCGGTGGCCACCACGCGCAGTAGCCGGCTTCGTGTTTCCGCTTTCCTGTTTCCGCTTCCCTTCCAGGTGACCCCGCGGCGGATGCCGTGGGGCGCGCGATTTTCGGCCGAGAAAGTCCGGAAGCCTTTGCGATTATTGTCGGAACATTGTATACCCTGCCCTGCGTGCCGGTGACACCGGCGCTGACCTCGAATTTTTTCCCCAGTACCGGCGGTTCGCCGGGAAAGTATGTCCAACCGAATTTTCCTGGGAGGTAGCCCTGTGGCGCTGGCCGTATGCAATTCGATACAGATTTACTATGAGGATCTCGGAGCGGGGTCGAGCCGGATCCCGGTGGTTTTCATACATGGATTTACCTTGAACAACACCATGTGGAGCCCCCAGAAGCAGGCCCTCCGGGGGACGCACCGGGTGGTGAGCTACGATCTCCGGGGCCACGGGCGCTCCGAGAAGCCGGCGACGGGCTACAGCCGGGACGAGGAGGTGAAAGATTTGATGGACCTCCTCAATGTGATCCGGGCCCCCAAGGCGCATCTGGTCGGGCTCAGCCGGGGGGGCGGGATCGCCATTCAGGCGGCTGCCCAGCATCCCGAGAAAGTGGCTTCTCTGGTCGCTTTCGATGCGGGCTACGACTTCGCCCGCTTCATGCCGGAATTCCTCGATCAGCGGCTTCAAACCATGGCCACGCTGCGGGCCGAGGGGCTAAAGGCAGCGCGCGATTACTGGCTCTCGCTGCCGCTTTTCTCGCCGGCCCGGGAGAACGAGGATTTGGCGGCCCAACTCGATAGTATTTTGCTGACCTATACCGGGACGCATTGGCTCGATGAGGGGCCGTCCAATGACGCTTCGCTGGCCGATATGGCTTCTTCCATCACCGCCCGGACGCTGATTGTGGTGGGCGATCGCGATCTGCCCGGTTTTCAGGCGTGCGCCGATGAGCTGGCCGGGAAGATTCCTGGCGCCGAAAAGCGGGTCGTGGCCGGGGCCGGCCATATGACCAGCATGGAGGCCGCCGAGGAAACCAACGAGATGCTCCTGGGGTTTTTCTCGAAGCCGGGTGCCTAGATTTTCCGAATCCCGAAGCCCACATCCTCGCCGGATGCGGGCTTCGGCGCTTTTTACCGGAGTTGGTTCTTCTTTTTCATAGGGGGAGGGTGCGATGGCACGTGTCCCATTCATTGCACGTGAAGATGCTTCTCCAGCTGTGCAGACGATCTACGATGCCCAGGAAAAACATCTCGGGAAAGTGCTGACGACGACGAAGGTGCGTGCCCATTGCCCGGAGGTACTGCAGGGGATCGCCGGCCTTCAGGCGGCCCAGGAGAAAAGCGGCCACGCCCCGGCTGCGCTCAAGCCGCTCCTCACCCTTCTGGTCTCGCGGCTGAATGATTGTCCCCATTGAGTGGACATCCATGCGGCGCGGAGTCTCCGCGCCGGGCACGAGGAGGAAAAGGTCCGGAACATCATGGATTACGCCACGAGCCCTGTCTTCAGCGAGGCCGAGCGGGTGGCCATGGCCTATGCCGAGGGGATGACGAAAACCCCGGTTCAGGTCTCGGATGCCGATTTCGAGGCCCTCAAGGGCCATTTCGACACCCCCGCCATCGTGGAAATCACGCTTTTTGTGGGAATTCAAAACTTTAACGCCAAATCGAACGCGGCGCTCCAGCTGGATATCAACGAACTCTGTCCGATTGACGTGCCGGGGGGAAAGTACTGATTTGGGTTAACGCTTTCAAAAACAATAGTATAGTAGTTTTTCTTTTCCCCGTGATTTCGGAATTGCGGGAGGGGAAGCGGTTTTTGAAAATAAATGCAATTTTACTTTGACAAATCCGTTTTTGACCCCTATATACTCCCTACCCCAGAGGGGGGAAGGTTCGATCCTTTTGGGGTCAAGCTGAAAATTTGAACGGGGGCGATAGTCCCCGAGTTTACAGGTTTTTCGGGTTGACACCTCAGCCCGAGATCGGTTAATCTGTTTGTTTGGCTCCTCCTCGGTTCGAGGCGGAATGTTCTCTGAAAATTGAATAGGGTGTGTGACGTGTTCGAGCGGGTCCTTTAAATCCCCAGATGATTACAAAGGGGCGGGGGCACGATCGGGTAACCGGTACGTGTGCGTAGATTTTTCGAAATCTGCGGTAAGTCCCTTTGTGCTGTTTTTCAACTGGAGAGTTTGATCCTGGCTCAGAGCGAACGCTGGCGGCGTGCCTAACACATGCAAGTCGAACGAGAAAGCCTTCGGGCAAGTAGAGTGGCGGACGGGTGAGTAACACGTGAGCAACCTGCCTTTAGGTCTGGAATAACCCTCCGAAAGGAGGGCTAATACCGGATATGACCACGGCGTCGAATGGCGCAGAGGTAAAAGGTGGCCTCTCCATGGAAGCTACCGCCTTTAGATGGGCTCGCGGCCCATTAGCTAGTTGGTGAGGTAATGGCTCACCAAGGCGACGATGGGTAGCCGACCTGAGAGGGTGATCGGCCACACTGGGACTGAGATACGGCCCAGACTCCTACGGGAGGCAGCAGTGGGGAATATTGCGCAATGGGGGAAACCCTGACGCAGCAACGCCGCGTGGAGGATGAAGGCCCTCGGGTCGTAAACTCCTGTCAGAGAAGACGAACGGCGGGGTGGCCAATACCCGCCCCGTTTGACGGTACTCTCAAAGGAAGCTCCGGCTAACTCCGTGCCAGCAGCCGCGGTAAGACGGAGGGAGCAAGCGTTGCTCGGAATTACTGGGCGTAAAGGGCGTGTAGGCGGGACGGCAAGTCGGGTGTGAAAGCCCTGGGCTCAACCCAGGAAGTGCATTCGATACTACTGTTCTTGAGTGTGGTAGAGGAGAGCGGAATTCCCAGTGTAGCGGTGAAATGCGTAGATATTGGGAAGAACATCTGTGGCGAAGGCGGCTCTCTGGGCCACTACTGACGCTGAGGCGCGAAAGCTAGGGGAGCAAACAGGATTAGATACCCTGGTAGTCCTAGCTGTAAACGATGGGCACTAGGCGCGGGAGGTGTTGACCCCCTCCGTGCCGCAGCTAACGCGATAAGTGCCCCGCCTGGGGAGTACGGCCGCAAGGCTAAAACTCAAAGGAATTGACGGGGGCCCGCACAAGCGGTGGAGCATGTGGTTTAATTCGACGCAACGCGAAGAACCTTACCTGGGTTTGAACTGGATGGGACAGCTATGGAAACATAGTCTC
>JAQBZT010000257.1 GCA_027622355.1 bacterium
CGCCTTCGCGGGGAGGTGGCACGCCTGCGGGATGCGATCGCCGATCGCGCCCTTGCGCTCTCGAAAGCGCGGGAGAAGAGCGCCCGCAAGCTCGACGGCGGAATGCGAAAAGGCCTCGCGGAACTCGGCATCGCGGGCGCCCTCTTCGAGACCCGCCTCGCCCGCCGCCCCGACCCGGAGGGCTTCGTCAAAACAGATGAGGGCACCGTCCGCCTCCAGTCGGACGGGATCGATCAGGCCGAGTTTTTCTTCTCCCCCAATCCCGGGGAGGCGCCCCGCCCTCGCGCGCGTCGCCTCGGGGGGCGAGCTCTCCCGCCTCATGCTCGCGCTCGAGGCCGAGCTGCGGCGCGGCGACCGCATCCCCACCCTGATTTTCGACGAGGTGGACGCCGGCATCGGCGGCGCCGTGGCCGAGGTGGTGGGAAGGAAACTGCTCGAGGTCTCCCGGAACCACCAGGTGTTCGTCATCACCCACCTGCCCCAGGTGGCGAGCCTGGCGGACATCCACTTCCGCATCGAAAAGCGCACCGCGGGCGGGCGGACCTTCACCACCATCGAGCCCATCGAGGGCGAGGCGCGCATCGAGGAGATCGCCCGGATGGGTGCGGGCCTCGAAGTCACCCCCGCCGCCCGCAGACACGCCGCCGAGATGCTCAAGGCCTCGAAGCAGAAAAAACCCCCCGCATCCTCGAAAGTCTGAGCCATTTTCCTTTTCCTGCCCAACAAAAAAACGGCCCCCGGATGGGAGCCGCCTTTTTGGATCGTCCGTATCCCGTGTCTACTCGTCCTGGTACTGCTGGAGGCTCTGGAGGACGGAGACATCCTCAAGCGTGGTGGTATCGCCCACCTGCGCGGCGCCTGAGGCGATGTCGCGCAGGAGCCGCCGCATGATCTTGCCGCTCCGCGTTTTGGGGAGGGCGTCGGTGAAGCGCATGTAGTCGGGCCGCGCGATGGCGCCGATCTCCTTCACCACCCAGTCCATGAGGACCTTCTCCAGGGCGACGTTCTTCTTGTTCACCCCCCTCAAGGTGACGAAGGCGGCGATGGACTCGCCCTTGATCTCGTGCGGGATGCCGACGCAGGCCGCCTCGGCCACATCGGGATGGGCGACGAGGGCGCTTTCGACCTCCATCGTCCCGAGGCGATGGCCCGCGATGTTGATCACGTCATCCACCCGGCCCATGATCCAGATGTAGCCGTCCTTGTCCTTGCGGGCGCCGTCGCCGGTGAAGTAGCAGCCCTTCACGTCGCTCCAGTACTGCTTCCGGTAGCGCGCGTCGTCCCTCCAGATGGTGCGGAGCATCGAGGGCCAGGGCTTTCTGATGACCAGCAGGCCGCCGCCCTCTGGCCCGACCGACTTGCCATCTTCCGTCACGACATCGGGGACGACCCCGAAGAAGGGAAGCGTCGCCGTCCCCGGCTTGGTGGGGATGGCGCCGGGGAGCGGAGTGATCATGATGGCGCCCGTTTCGGTCTGCCACCAGGTATCCACGATGGGGCATTTCTTCTTGCCGATCACCTTGTGGTACCACATCCAGGCTTCGGGGTTGATGGGCTCGCCCACCGTCCCCAGAAGGCGCAGGGAGGAGAGATCGCAGCCGTTCGGGTGCTCGTCCCCCCACTTCATGAAGGCGCGGATGGCGGTCGGCGCCGTGTAAAAAATGTTGACCTTGTACTTCTCGACGACCTTCCAGAAGCGATCGGGACCGGGGTGGTTCGGCGCCCCTTCGTACATGACCGAGGTGGCGCCGTTGAGGAGCGGGCCGTAGACGATGTAGCTGTGGCCCGTCACCCAGCCGATGTCGGCCGTGCACCAGAAGGTGTCCTCGTCCTTGAGGTCGAAGACGTATTTCGTGGTGAGGTAGGTGCCGCACATGTAGCCGCCGGTCGTATGGACGATGCCCTTGGGCTTTCCGGTCGTTCCACTCGTGTAGAGGATGTAGAGCGGATGCTCGGAATCAAGTTTCTCCGCCGGGCAGACGGCGGATGCGCTCGCCATCAGGCTATGCCACCAATAGTCGCGCCCCTCCTTCATGCCGACGTTCGTGCCGGTCCGCTTCAGGACGATGACGTGCTTGATGCTCGGGCAGTCCTTCACCGCCTCGTCGGTGCTCTCCTTGAGGGGCACCACCTTGCCGCGCCGCCAGCCGCCGTCAGCGGTGAGGACGGTGGTTGCCTGGGCATCCTGGATGCGATCCTTCAGGGAGTTTGCGCTAAAGCCCGCGAAGACAACGCTGTGGGGCGCACCGATGCGGGCACAGGCGAGCATCGCGATCGCCGCTTCGGGGGTCTGGGGCATGTAGATGACGACCCGGTCGCCCTTCTTGACGCCGACGTTCTTCATGGCGTTGGAAAACTTGCAGACCTCGCGGTGGAGTTCCTGATAGGTGAGGATGCGGGAGTCGCCCGGCTCGCCCTCCCAGACGAGGGCCGCCTTGTTTTTTCGCCAGGTGGTGAGGTGCCGATCGAGGCAGTTGTAGGAAATGTTCGTCTTGCCGCCGACAAACCATTTCGCGTGCGGCTCCTTCCACTTCAGCACGGTGGTCCATTTCTTGAACCAGTGGAATTCGCCCGCCACCTTGGCCCAGAATTTGGCGGGCGAGTTGACGGATTCCTTGTACATCTTCTTGTAGGCAGCAAGGGATTTGATGTGCGCGTTCCTGGAAAATTCCTTGGACGGCTTGAATATCCGCTTCTCCTGCAAAAGAGTGTCGAATTTCGTGAAATCGGCCATATGGTTTCCCCACCTTTGTCGATGGAATCTCAGCTACACAGGTTTTGTGCCGGAATATGTCTGTATTGTTGTGGATTTTCGGGGATTTCTCAAGCACCCGGAAGGGCGTCTGTGCGCAGCCCTGAAAAGACGGGTCAATCGCCCCATCTTTCGCGGAGGTCCCGGGCGGCGGCGGCCGGATCCTCTGCGCCCAGGAGGGCGCCGATGAGGGCGAGGCCGCCCGCTCCCGCCGCGCGGCACTCAGCGGCGCTCTCGGGCCCGAGGCCGCCCAGGGCATAGACCGGGCCGGGAAGTTTGCGCGCCGTCTCGCCAAAACGCGCAAGGCCCAGATGCGGCCCTCGGGAAAATTTACTCCGCGTCGGAAAGACAGGGCTCAGTGTGATGAAATCGGCGCCCTCCGCGAAGGCTTCCGCCGCCTCCTCTTCCCCGTGGGCGGAGTAGCCGATCAGCCCTTCAAAGGCGAGCCGCGCGCGCACGGCGGCGACCGGAAGGGTGTCCTTGCCGAGTTGGACGCCCGCCGCGCCCAGCGCGAGGGCCAGGGCGGGATCGCCGTTGACGATCACGTGCGCGGAAAAGCGCGCGGCCAGCGCCATCACCTCGAGGCCCAGCTCATAGCGCGCGCGCGGGGAGAGATCTTTTTCGCGGAATTGGATCAGGCGCACGCCGCCGGAGAGGCATGCCTCGAGGGTTTCGAGAAATCTGCCCTCCGGCACCGCATGGCGATCGGTGATAAGATAAATCGGATCGAGTAGATCGTTCAAGGCAGGAACCTAATATTTATTGACAGAGACCTTAATCACAACACATCGATTTTTGTTCGGGTCATCCAAATTTTCTCTTGACGAAACCATCTCTCTAAAACCTTTCGAAAATATTCAAAAAACTTTTCATTGAATTGATCATCGAGAACATCAACTTGGTATTTGAAGTGTTCCTCCTCAGGGTACGCTGCCCATCCCCCCGATCCAGCATATTGGCTATATCCCTCAAAGAATTCCGTCAGAAGTATCTGAAGACACTCAAACTTGAGCGTTTCGACAGAATCCCCATCGTTATATTGTTTAGGAACAAGAAACTCATATCGCCACCAATCGTGTTGAGAGCTTCTTCCAGGTATCGGTTTCTGGGCCATCGATTAATCCTGAAAATCAAAAGTCCTATATTTAATACCCTTTTTTTCGAGTGCTTCGATTTGCGCATCCGAGGTCGCAACAGACACAGTTCCAGACACACCTAAAGTGAACCCGCTCGAGACGAGGGTATAGTGACCCTCGGCGGCCTCTTCTGGATCGAACTCGATGATCAGGGGTTTCGCCAGCGGTTGCCCAAACCTAGAAATGCGTTCCTTTTCCTTGTCGAAAACGCCCTCCTCAAAATAAGAATTCAGGCGAGCCTTTTCTAAAGGGGTTACCTTTGGTTTCTCTTCGTCTTTCTTGTTCTGAGAAGATCCAGAAGATTTGGCCATCATTACCTCCTTATCCTCAGCTGCCCACCACCCCGGCGAGGGGGCTGGAG
>JAQBZT010000258.1 GCA_027622355.1 bacterium
CTGAAGACCCTCGGCTCGGATATCTTTTTTCACGTCAATCTTGTGGATGCGCAGGATGTCCATCGCGTTTCCGCGCTGGCCGGAGCCCGGGTTCCCGATGTTCACGCGCTTCCCGCGAAGATCGTTCACCGATTTAATGGAAGAGCCCGCCCGCGTGACCAGCATGACCGTCTCGGCATGCACGCTGAAGACGCTTCGAAGCCCCGTGTAGGGCTTCTTATCCCAGTCGGCCTTTCCGTGGTAGGCCTGCCAGTTGCGGTCCGATTGGGCCACCCCGAAGTTCAGCAGCCCCCGCCGGATGGCGTTGACGTTGAAAACCGAGCCCAGGGCCGGCCGGCCGATACAGGTGTATCCCTCGGATTTCAGGCTCTTGTTCACCAGTTTGCAGACATGGAGGGCCACCTGGTAGTAGACGCCGGTGGCGGAGCCGCCCCCGATCACCAGGAACTTCTGGGCGTGGGCCGGCCCCGACCCCATCACCCACGAAAGCGCCAACAAAACAGCCCCGATCCTCACCAGATATCTTTTCATGATAGCCCCTCCCAAAAATGTATTTTCCGGCCTGCGCCCCATTAGCTTTGTTGAAAATCGCCCCGGAAAATGAGACCTGCAAACGGCAGAAAATTGCACAACGGATTTTAATGGCGACACAAATCATTAAATGCGATCTGGGCACGATGCGTCAAACGGTTACAACCCTTTGGTTTTACATGGTATTTTAGGAGCATTCCAGGTTCCGGCCCACCGCGCGGAACCACAGGCCCGAAAGAAAGGAAAGCGACACGTGCCCTCGAAACCATGGGACGCCATCATCGCCGGAGGCGGCATCCTCGGCCTCTCGGCCGCCATGGCGCTCTCCCGCCGCCATCCCGGAAAGCGTTTTCTCGTCCTCGAAAAGGAGCCGGCACCCGGCCTCCACCAATCGGGCCGGAACAGCGGGGTCATCCACGCGGGAATCTACTACCGGCCCGGCTCGATGAAGGCCCGGATGAGCGTCGCCGGCGGGGAGGCGATGGTCGCCTTCGCGAAGGAACACGGAATCCCTCATGAAATCTGCGGCAAGGTGGTGGTGGCCACCTCCGCGGCGGAAATCCCCCGGCTGGAGGAACTTCACAAAAGGGGAGAGGCGAACGGCGTCCGGGGCATCGAGGCCATCGGCCCCGAGCGGCTCCGCGAAATCGAACCCCACGCGCAGGGGGTGCGGGCGCTCCGGGTGCCCTCGACCGGAATCATCGATTATTCCGCGGTCGTGCAGAGCTATCTCCGGCTTTTCCGCGAGGCGGGTGGCGAGTTCAAACCGGACACGGCCGTGCGCGGCATCGTGAAAAACGGCGGGGAGTTGATCATCGAAACCACGGCCGGGGACTTCCCCGCGCGCTTCCTGATCAACTGCGCCGGACTGCACGCGGACCGGATCGCCCGAATGGCGGGCGGCGAGACCCCTCCCCGCATCATCCCCTTCCGGGGCGAATACTACGAACTCCGTCCCGAGCGGCGCGGGCTCGTCAAAAATCTCATCTATCCGGTGCCCGACCCGGCCTTCCCCTTCCTCGGGGTGCATTTCACGCGCCGGGTGAACGGCACCATCGAAGCGGGGCCGAACGCCGTCCTCGCCCTCATGCGCGAGGGTTATTCCAAAACGAAGGTTAACCTGCGGGATATATTCGAGATCCTCGGCTATCCGGGCTTCTGGAAGCTGGCCGCCAAATACTGGAAGACCGGCACGAGCGAGATGATCCGCTCCTTCAGCAAAGCGGCCTTCACCCGATCTCTTCAGAAACTCATGCCGGAAATCGGCGAGACGGATCTCATTCCAGGGGGCTCGGGGGTGCGAGCCCAGGCCGTGGACCGCGACGGGAAGCTGCTCGATGACTTCGCCATCATCCGCTCGCCGCTGGCCATCCACATCTGCAACGCGCCGAGCCCCGGGGCGACCGCCTCGCTCCTCATCGGCCGGGCCATCGCCGACATGGCGGAGGAAGCCTGCCCCGCGCTCGCCTCCTGAGGGCCAGCGTCCTCAGGATTTTCTTTCGAGAAACGAAAAGAAAAAATGCATGAGGCGATCCAGCTTTGATTGGCGGATGAAGCGCCAGGTGCGCGTATCCTTGAAGAAAAGATAGAGATTCGACGCCTTGGTCTTGAGAATGTTCACGTCATCGTCATCTACCTGGATGCGGCCGATGCGAAAGAGATTCGATCGGCGGAAGGTGGGGCACTGCGTCAGCACCGCCTCGTAGCCCTCCTCGGCGAACCATCGCTGGAGCGAGCGGTTCGGATATTGCTCCTTGTACGCATGGAACCTGACGCGAATCCCGAGCCGATCCTCGATCGCCTTCCGGGATGCCTTGGCGTCCTCGCGCCATTCGGCCTCGGGCATCTCCCGCAGGGTCGCTCCCCGGCGGCCGAAGGAGCCGATCGTCATGTCGGCCTCTGCCAGCTCGCGGATCTGCGTCCAGTCCATGCAGGGAAAAGTGCCGGCGAAAAGGGAATTTTCTTTTCCCACGAAGTCGGTGGGAATGAAAAAGGCGGCATTGAGATTCCGCTCCCGGAGAAGGGGAAGTACCACCTCCCAGGCATCGCGAAAGCCGCCGTCGAACGTCAGGGAAACGGCGCGAGGAGAAAAGGGCGCCTCCCCCTTTATCTGGGCGATCATGCGCTCGAGTGGAATGATGTCGAAGCCAGACTGCGCGAGGCAGTCCAGGTGGGCGCGGAAGGCCGCGGGCGTGATGCCGTAGCCCATCTGCGCCTCGGGATAATCGCCTATCTGGTGATAGATGAATACCGGGCGCTCCCGAAGGCGTGCCATGCGCGTCCCCTGATTTTGGTTTCGCTCCTAGAGGAATACGTCCGGGTGATAGCTTTTCTCTGAGGGATCAGGCTTCTTCCACGGCTCGAGGAGTTTCCCTCCCCGGTAGGCGGCGCGGTAGGGCCCCTTGGGGGTCAACACCACGACCGGCTTCTTCTTCCGGCTCATTTTCTGGCGGTAGATGCGGCTCTGCTCGATGTAGAGCTGCTTCTCGCTGGGCAATTTCACGAAAAGTTTTTCAAAAAAAATCATGAACTGGCGGATGAAATCCTTGCTTACCACGTGATGGCGATCCACCATATAGCAGCGATCCTCCAGCACCCGGTTGAAACTCAGCCCCAGGAAATTTTTCTGGCTGTCGAAGTAAGGCTCGTACGGAAAAGTCCGGCAGGACACCGAGCGGTTCTCGCGTTCGCAAAACGCCGCTCCCTTGCATTCGATGAAAACGTTTTCGTCCTCATCCACTTCCTCTATCATTACCAGCTCGGCATTCGAGCGGGGACGGAATTCGTGCCAAAGCGTCGTCCGGGGTTCGAGATACTTCCACTCTTCCCGATAGGCGATGGGAACCACTTCACCCGTATCGCAGCAAAATGGAGTGTCGTTGTTGTAGGGCGCGCATTTTTTGCCGCAGTCGAATGTAGCGGGCGCACTTTGGAAGCCGCGGTACAGTTCTTCAAAGTCGCTCGGTTTGAGCATTCTCTTCTCCCGTTGCCGCGGGGCGAATCCACCATCCCCGCCTCAAGAAAAATCTGTGGCCCCAATATAGCGGGACAGATGTGCATCCCGCAAAAGAGTCCCCGGCCAGGGCCAAAAACGCACCCAGAAGGATCAGGCACGCTCCCAGCGCCGGGCCCGGCCCGGGAAACTCCCCCAGCAGGATCGCCCCAAACACGAGGGCGAAAAGAGGCTCCGTGAGCAGCCAGAGTGACACCTCAATGGGCGCCAGACGGCGCTGCGCCCATGTCTGCAGAAAAAATCCCGAAGCCGTTCCCAGAATCCCCGTCACCGCGAGCGCAAGGACGAGCGTCCCGCTCCACGCCACAGGGCCGCCCCACAGCAGGCCCGCCGCAACAGCCAGCGCGCCGGCGACGCTGACTTGTATCGCAAAAAACCGGACGGGCTCTATCCGCCGGCCCCATTTTCCGAGACAACGAATGTGAAGCGCGAACATGACCGCGCACAGCAGCGTCAGCGCATCTCCCCGGCCGGCTTCATCGAAACGCGCCCCCGATATCGTGTAGAGGCCCAAGACGGCAACGAGCGCCCCCAGGCTCTCCCAGAGCCGGGGCTTTCTTCCCCCCAGCCAGAGGAACAGCGGCACAAAGACGACAAACAGCGTGGTCAGGAAGGCCGAATTCGCTGTCGTCGTCCAGCGCAGGCCCATCGTCTGAAAGAAAAAGCCGCCGAAGAGCGCGGCGCCCGCCACCAGGCCCGCTCCC
>JAQBZT010000259.1 GCA_027622355.1 bacterium
GGGTGCCGGCGGTGCGATCGAGGGTGATGTATTCGAGGCCGATGTCGAGAAGGAATTTTAGGCGCCCCTGAATCTCCTTCAGGATCTGGCTGGCGATTGTCTGGTCGCGAGGGCTGAGGATGGGAGCGGCGCCGTTCGCGCCGGCCAAGCCGGTGGCCCAGTCCCAGGCGGCGGCGACGGACATGCCGGTGACGGCCATGATATGGCGACCGCCGATGAGCACCGACAACGCCTCTGGCTTAAGGCGCTTTCCCTCGCAGCGCAGGCAGGGCTGCGACGTCATGTAGCGCTCGATCTCAGCGCGCATGTACTCGGACTCGGTCTTCTGGTAGCGGCGCTCCATGTTCTGGATGACGCCTTCGAAATTCTCCTGGAACTCCCAGACGCGGTCGTGGTGGTGGCGAGAGCGGTGGCGGACCATGACGGCTTCGGTGCCGGCGCCGTGGAGCAGGAGATCGACCTGCTCCTTCTTCAGCGACTTCACCGGCTTGTCCATGGGAATGCCGTGCTTACTGGCGACGGCCTCGAGGATGGAGCCGTACCAAGGGGTGGACGTTCCGGCGTGCGCCCAAGGGTAGATCGCGCCCTGGGAGAGGGTGAGATCGCGGTCTGGGATCACGAGCTCGGGATCGACAACCAGCTTGGTGCCAAGGCCGGTGCATTCGGGACAGGCGCCGTAGGGGCTGTTGAAGGAGAAGATGCGCGGCGCCATCTCGGGGATGGTCACCCCGCACGCAACGCAGGTGAACTCCTGGCTGAAGAGAAATTCGGGGCCGCCCTCTTCTTGAAAGGTGACGAGTCCCTTGGACATCATCAGCGCGGTCTCGATCGAATCGGCGAGGCGCCGCTCGATGCCCGGCTTGATGAGCAGGCGGTCGATCACCACCTCGATGTTGTGCTTCATGTGGCGGGCCAGAACGATCTCTGCCCCGATCTCGTACATTCTCCCGTCCACGCGGACGCGGGTGTAGCCCTTCTTTTCCAGATCCTCGAGCTCCTTGCGGTAGACCCCCTTCCGGCCGCGCACGAGAGGGGCGAGAATCTGCAGATTCGTCCCCGTCCCGAGGACCATCGCCCGCTCAACCATTTGCGGCACGGTGAGGGCGTTCATCTCCTGGCCGCAGGAGGGGCAGTGCGGCACCCCGGCCCGGGCGTAGAGAAGCCGCATGTGGTCGTAAATCTCGGTCACCGTCCCCACGGTCGAGCGCGGGTTCTTGCCGACGGTCTTTTGCTCGATGGCGATGGTGGGCGAGAGGCCCTCGATGGAGTCCACATCGGGCTTATCAATCTGATCCATGAATTGCCGGGCGTAGGCCGAGAGGGACTCGATGTAGCGCCGCTGGCCCTCGCCGTAGAGGGTGTCGAAGGCGAGGCTGCTCTTCCCCGAGCCGCTGAGTCCGGTGAAGACGATCAGCTTGTCGCGTGGAATGTCGAGATTGAGATCTTTGAGGTTGTGCTCGCGCGCACCACGGATGACGATCTTGCGCTCACGCCGCACCCGGCCGTTCGTGGGACCCATTTTTCTCTCCGGCGGAATCCCCTGCGCAGCGCGCAGAAGGACAAGCATTTAACCTGTTAACATATCACGAAGGGCGGCAGGCTCCGAAGCGCAAAAAAAAAGAAACTTGGCCGCGGAGCGCCGGGCCGGATGGGAAGGAAAGTCTTATCGGGTGGAGAATCTAGTACCAGCAAAGACCCGCCGTCACGTTGATGTCCTGGCCGGTCATGTTCCTGCCTTCCTCCGAGCACAAAAAGACGCAGGCGGAGGCCACGTCCTCGGGCTGGACGAAGCGTTTGAGCGCCGCCCCGCCGGTGAAGACGGCCTCGGCCTCCTCGAGCGAGATGTTCTTCGCCTTGGCCTCGTTCTCCACCACGCGGCGGATGCGCTCGCCCTCCGTAGCACCCGGGCAAACCGTGTTCACCGTGACGCCGTAGGAGCCCACCTCAAAGGCAAGCGTCCGCGTGAGGCCGATGACCGCCATCTTCGATGACGTGTAGGCCGAGCGCGTCTCGAGGGGCCGCTTGCCGCTCATCGAGCTGATGTTGATGATCCGCCCCGAGCGGTTCTTTTTCATGATCGGGATCGTGTACTTGCAGGCGAGAAACATCCCCGTCACGTTGACGGCGAAGCACGCGTCCCAATCCTCGCGGGGGACATCTTCCATCGACATCATCGGGCCGGCCACGCCGGAGTTGTTCACCAGGATGTCGATGGTCCCCCACTCGCCGAGGGCCTTGTCCACCATGTTCTTGACCGAAGCCTCATCCGTGATGTCGGTCGGCACGATAATATACGACGCGCCGAGGGAGGCGATTTTTTTTGCCGTTCCCTGAAGATTTTTCTCGTTCCGGGCGGCCAGCACCACCTTTGCTCCCTCGCGGGCCATCGTGAGGGCGATGACCTGACCGATTCCCTGGCTCGCGCCGGTCACAATCGCCACCTTATCCTTCAAGCGCATGTTTATTGCCTCCAGGAAAATCCGCTTATCCGAGATCGACGCCGGGAAACCAGTAGGAAAGTTCAAACGCCGCCGTCTCGGGCGCATCCGAGCCGTGAGTCGAGTTGCGCTCGATGCTCTCGGCGAACTCCTTGCGAAGGGTTCCCTCGGCCGCATCCGCGGGGTTCGTCGCCCCCATCACGTCGCGCCAGTGCTTGATGGCGTTCTCGCGCTCGAGCGCCAGCACAACCGTCGCCCCCGAGGACATGAAGGCGGTCAGGTCGCCGAAAAAAGGACGCTCGCGGTGGACGGCGTAAAAGCCCTCCGCCTCGGCCTTCGTCATCCGCACCAGGCGCATGGCCAGAATCCGGAAACCTTCCTTTTCAATCCGCGAAAGAATCTTCCCGGCCAGCCCGCGCCCGGTGGCATCCGGCTTGACCATCGCAAACGTACGTTCCATCTTGCCGCTTCTCCTTTTCTCTCCCGGCTCAGGCGCGCCCGAGGGTCTTCGCCATCGTTTTGCCCATGTCGGCCGGGCTTTTTGTCACGTGAATGCCACACTCATCCATCACCCGCATCTTCTCCGCAGCCGTTCCCTCGCCACCGGAGATGATCGCCCCGGCATGGCCCATCCGGCGCCCCGGCGGGGCCGTCTGGCCGGCGATGAAGCCGACCATCGGTTTGCTGACGTTGTCCTTCGCCCAACGGGCGGCATCCTGCTCGGCCGTCCCGCCAATCTCGCCGATCATGACGATGGCCTCGGTCTCGGGGTCGTTTTCAAACATCTCGAGGAGCGGAATGTACATCGTCCCGATGATGGGGTCGCCGCCGATGCCGACACAGGTCGTCTGGCCGAGACCCACCTCGGTGAGCTGGGCAACCACTTCATACGTCAGGGTGCCGCTCTTGGAGATGACGCCGATGGAGCCCTTCTTGTGGATGTGCCCCGGCATGATGCCCATCTTGCACTCCTCGGGGCTGATGACGCCGGGGCAGTTCGGCCCGATGAGCACGCTGCTCTTCCCCTGCCGGTGGCGGTGGACATACACCATGTCGCGCACCGGAATTCCCTCGGTGATGCAAACAATCACGGGAACATCCGCGTCGAGCGCTTCCACGATGGCGTCCGCCGCAAAGGAGGGCGGGACAAAGATAAGCGAGGCATTGGCGCCCGTTTCGCGGACGGCCTCGTCCACCGAATTGAAAACCGGAACGCCTTCGACATCCTGGCCTCCCTTGCCGGGGGTCACGCCTGCGACAACGGCGCCGCCGCCGTCGGCAAATTCCAGGCTGTACTTCTGGCACTGCGACGCGTGAAAACCGCCCTCGCGGCCGGTGATGCCCTGAACGAGAATGCGGGTCTCTTTGTTGATGAGTATGCTCACAACCTCTCTCCCTCTACCGCTTCAGGGCCGCCACCACCTTTTCGGCGGCGTCGGCCATCCCGTTGCCCACGGTGAAGTCGAGACCGGAGTTTTTAAGAATTTCCCGGCCCTTCTCGACGTTGGTCCCCTCCATCCGGATGATGATGGGAACGTCCACGCGCACGGTTTTTACCGCCTCAACGACACCCTCCGCGAGTACATCGCAGCGGAGGATACCGCCGAAAATGTTGATGAAAACGGCCTTCACCGCCTTATCGCTCATCAGGATGCGGAAGGCGTTCTCGACCATTTCCCGGTTCGCGCCCCCACCGACATCAAGAAAGTTCGCGGGCGAGGAGCCGGTGAGCT
>JAQBZT010000260.1 GCA_027622355.1 bacterium
GATCCAGATCGGGGGGGCGGGACGCTGCGCCGGCCGCGGCGAGGGCACCATGTCCTCGAAGCGGACGTATTTTCCCTCGAAGCTCACCCGCTCCTCGGTCCAGAGGCGGCGGATGAGACGGAGGTACTCGTCCGTCATCGCGCCGCGCTCTTTGAACGGAAGCCCGAGGGCGATGAACTCCTCCTCGAGCCAGCCGGGCGCCGCCCCGAAGATCAGCCGCCCGCCGGAGAGTTGATCGATCGTCGCCATCTGCTTGGCCACGACGATCGGATTCCGGTAGGGAAGAATAATCACGCTGGCGCCGATCTTGACCCGCTGCGTAATGGCCGCGAGATGGCCGAGCAGCACGATGGGATCGAGCATGTGCTCCCGGTAGATGATCTCGAAGTTCTTCGGGATGAGCAGATGGTCCGTCACCCAGATCGAATCGAAGCCGAGCGCCTCCGCCCGGCGGGCCGCCTCCAGCGTGCGGGAGACATCCACCGGGTGCCCGTAGTGGGGGATGCAGATGCCGAATTCCATGCCCGGCCCCCTACACCAGCTCGTAGATGTCGACGTACATCCCCACCACCTTCCCGCCGCTCAGGTGGCCGACGAGGACCTCTTCGGTCTTGCCGGGGGTGCCGCTGATCGCCAGGTGGATGTGGACGTAGGGCTGGGGTTCGTCCCATACGACATCCCCCATGACGCGGGGCGGGGCATCGGGCCAGGAGATGTTTCCGAGGCCGAGAAGCTCCTGCTTCTCCTTGAAGGCGCGCGGATCGATGTCAAAACCCTCGTTGCTCTTGAAGCCTGTCACCATGTCGGTCTCGGCGAGCGCCCCGAAGATGAAGACAGAGCCCGCGCGGATGTTCTTCTCCTTCACAAACCGGTTCAACTCGCCGAAAAAATCGTCGCCCCTCTCGAAAACGAGCTGGTAAATCCTCCCGAATTTCTTCTCATGGACCTTCATCGGATTTTCCTCCCCTGTCCGGCTCCCCTTATCCGGCACGCACTTCGTCGTAGAGGCGCTCGAGCCCGGCCCGGAAGGTGTCCTTCCGCTGCTGCGACCAGTAGGCGCCCCGGCTGTCGTCGGACTCGAAATATTTACCGAAAACATCTTCCCGCACCGCATCCTCCCGATCCATCCCCTTCTCAAGGAGGGAAACCATGTCTGCCCGCATCCCGCCGATGTAGTCCCGCAGGCGGCGGACGACCTCCATCCCGCATATCTCGCCGTGGCCCGGGACGATGGTCTCGACGGGCAGGGCCTCCACCCAGTCGAGGGCGGCAAGCCACTCGGCCGCGTTGGCGTCGCGCATCCCGGGCGAAGGACCGTTGATGACGATATCGCCCGAGAAGAGAACACCCTCCTCGGGCACGTAGACCGAGCTGCAGGCGGGCGAGTGCCCGCCCAGGCGGCGGATCTCGAACGTCAGCGGCGGAAGATAGAGGTTCAGCGCATCCTCGAAGCAGATCCGGGGGAGCGGCACCCGGGCCGCCGCGATGGCGTCGGCTTCCTCTGCGCATCCTTGATCCCGAAGCGTTTCGACGAATATTTTTTTTGAGAAATCGTTGTCGCCCTTTGCGATCTCATCGAACACATACCGCGGCGCGATGAACTCCACCTCCGGCACGAAGGCCGATCCCGTGGTGTGATCGCCGTGATAGTCGGTGGCGATCAGATACCGGATGCCCGTAGGGCTCAGCGCGCCGAGCTTCTCCAGCCAGTCCTTCGAGTCGGTGGGCCGGACAGGGCAATCCAGCAGCAGCACCCCGGCCTCCGTAACGGCCGCGCCGACGTTCGCCCAGCTGTACGCGGTTTCCGCGTAGAGATGTTCACTCAGTTGGCGCAAAGCACACCTCCCGGAAAATGCGACGCACGATCAGTGCATCGGCGAGAAAGAAGCGGGCATCCATATCTCCGAGTTCTGGGAGATGACCGAGGCGCGGGAGCTCTCTTTCGTACCGGGCGGCCAGTTGATCTTCGGGTAGCTCCCCCGCACCTCGGCGCGGTGGTTCAGGTCCCGGTAGGGCCAGAAATGGATGTATTCTTCCTGATCCTCGTACTGGATATAGAAAAAGGCAACGCACTTGGAGAGCGTCTCTCTTTCGGCGAGGTACCGTCCCCAACTGGCGAACACGCTGCTTTCGATGGCGCCGGGAAACGCCGCGTAGGTGCGCACCTCGTAGACGCCGCCGTGGGCGCCCGGAAGGGGCGCGGGAAGGAAGGGCGGGGTCTTCACCATCTTGGACACCTCCGTCTTGACCAGCTTCTCGGCCGGCAGCCCCTGGAGGTAGGTCTGCCCCTCTTCCCACTGTGCCATATCTTCGTACGCCCAGACGTGGAGGACGCGGTTCAAATCGCCGATGTCGCAGTGAAACGAGCCCCGCAGGGAGGCCGCCATCGGCCCCTTCTCCAGATGCGCCCCAAAAATTTCGTTGTACTCAGCCGCCCCCCGGTTCTGGAGACTCCGGAACTGAAGTTCATGGATCACAGGTCAAACCCCCTCAGAAACAATGCGCCGCCCCGTGCCGGGGAGCAGCAGCGCCAGGAAGAACTCCGCGAACAGCAAAATGAGCAGAACGTGAAGGGCCGCCTGGAGCCCGAAATAATCTCCCAGCGCGCCCGTCGCGGTCAGCGTGAGGCCCGAGACAAACCAGTTTCCCCCCTGAAGAAGGCTGGCGGCAAGCGCCGGCCGGCCCGGAAGGAGTTCCTGCGCGTAGGCCACGCTCACCCCCATGGATGCGTGCAGCACCAGGCCGAGCGGAAGGATGAGGAGCAGCTTCCCGATCCCTCCGGCCTGAAGAAACGCGAGCAGGAGGGGAAAAGACGCAAGCGCGGAGAGCACGATCACCTTTTTCCTCCCCATCAGATCCGAAAGCCATCCCCCCGCCACGCTCCCCGCACCCCCCGAGACGAGGATAAAGGTCAGGGCCGTTCCTCCCGTCCAGAGCGATTCCCCGCGGGCGGCAAAATAGAGGGGGAGAAAGGCATACAGGTTGATGGTGACCGTATTGCGGAGGATCGAGATGCCGTAGAGAAACGCCATCGCCCCCCAGCCCTCTCTGCTTCCCCCCGACCCCGCTGCCGCGCGCGGCGCCTCTTCCCGCTCCTGCGGCCGCGGCGGAAAATAATAGAGCGCCGCCATGGAGAGGCCATAAAATCCCGTCGCCGCGACAAGGCCCTCGAGTCCGAACCAGGACACCAGGGCCAGCGCGATGATGGGCCCTGCCGACTGGCCGATTCTTCCTGCGGCCACATAGGTCGCCATAACGAGCCCGCGCCGCGTCCCCGAAAGCTCGCGGGCCCGTGCCGCGGCGGCGGGATGAAAACACGCGCCGCCGAACGCGGCCACCGAGAGCATTCCGGTCAGGCCCCAGAAGCCTGTCGCCAGGCCGAAACCACTCCGGAAAAAACCCACCACCAAAGGAGTGGAAAGAAGCCACCAGCGGCCCGGGTAGCGATCGATCAGCCATCCGAACAGGGGTTGCGGCACGGAGTTGAACACGCTCCGGATCGCCATGATCGTGCCGATCATGGTGAGGCTCAACCCCAGCTTGGCCGCCACCAGGGGCGCCAGGGGCGCGAAAAATCCGCTCGACATGTCGTTGACGGCATGCGCGAAGACGAGCGCGGCGAAGGGGACTTTCTGAATCCCTTCGCGGTCCTCCGGTTTTTTCTGCGGCGGGGCGTCGGCTTTCAAATTTCCCTTTCAGGTTCCGCGAACGGCGCCCGGGCACGCGGCGGCGGGTCTAGCGGCAAGCCTAGACAACGATCAGCTCGAAGGGATATTTCGTCACCGCCTCGTTTCCCTCTTCGGTGATGATGTAGGTCCTCCCGAAAAACATGCCCAGTTTTCCGTCCATGGTGGCCGGATTCGGCTCGCTCATGATGACCGCGCCGGGCTGGAGGATCTGCTCGTAGTCGTGCGCCACGATCTCCTCCATCCGGATATGGGGATGGGCGGTCGCGATGTCGATTCCGTGGCAGAGGGTCGGCCTACCGGTATAGCCGTTCTCGATGATGATGTTTCCGGCCCGCCGGACATCCTCGAGCGTCTTCCCGGGCTTCAGGGCGTCCTCGATGGCGCGCGCACTCGTGAGAACGGCCTCGTCCCAGAGCTTGCGCGCCTGATCGGTGGGCTTCCCGATGCAGATGGGATTCCCGATCTGGGCCGTGTA
>JAQBZT010000261.1 GCA_027622355.1 bacterium
CGCGGGCTCGAAGAACTACCGCGACGACTACAAGGCCGAGGGCGGCGGCGGCACCTGGCGGAACATCGCGGGCCTCCACCCGATCGGCTGCCTGCCCGAGCGCAACTTCGAGACCCCCGGCAACCAGGACACCCTCCCCCTCTACCGCTCCGCCTACGAGGCGCCCTACGTCATCAAGGACGAGTCCTGCTTCAAGTGCGGCATCGCCTGCCACAAGAACATCTACGACCGGCCCGCGGGCGAGACCGCCGAGGGGCGCAAGGCCAAGAAGGGAAAGTTCCGCGCCAAGTTCGACTACGAGCCCCTCGACCTCATCGCCCCCAACTGCGGCATCTACGATCAGGAGCAGGCCCTCGAGCTCGTCGAGCTGGCCGACCTCATGTCCTACGACGCCATCAGCCTGGGCGCGACGATCAGCTACGCCATGGAGTGGAACGAGCGCCACCCCGAAAAGCAGATCCTCGACGGGATGAAGTTCGGCGACTACGACAAGATGGTGAAATTCACCAAGCTCGCCGCCGAGGGCAAGTGCGAGCAGCTCGGCCAGGGCTCGATGCGCCTCGCGCTGGAAATGGGCGACCTCTCCTTCGCCATGCAGGGCAAGGGCCTCGAGTACCCGGCGTACCTGCCCGAGACGAACCCCGGCTACCCCTGGGCGCTCGCGGGCGGACACATGAGCATGCGGACGTTCCTCCTCCTCATCCTCGACGGCCAGAAGACCGACATGGAGTACTGGGAGAACGCCGTCCAGAGCGGCATCTACTACACCCGGGACGACCTCGTCGGAACCTGCAAGTTCGCCGGCGTCCCGAACAAGAACATCCTCGACAGCCTGAACGACATGTTCGGCCTCACGCTCACGCAGGACGAGGTGAACCAGGCCATCCGGCGCAGCTACCTGAGGGGCAGGCTTCTCGAGAAAAAAGTCGGCTACACGGATGAGGAGTACGACGTGCCGGGGCGGGTGTATGAGCGCGTCAACAAAAACATTAAAATGCCCGCCTTCATCACGCGCGAATTCATGGACGAGCTCAAGAAGCGCACCGAGGCGAATTGGGATCGCTTGACCAAGGAAGAAGGCATCAAGCTTCCCGCGTAGGGGTTTTCCCCACAGGAGGGGCGAGATGAGCGGCACCGCCGCGCTGGACAGGACCTACTGCATCATCCGCGACCAGCTGATTGAAACGGGCCAGGCCCCCCACTACATCGAGCTCGCCCGCGCCCTGGGCGTCACCCCCGCCGAGGGGCGCGAGGCCATGCACGAGCTGATCAACGGCCCCTTCCCGAGCTGGTTCCAGCCGGGATCGGACTACATCGGCTCCTTCCCCCCCTTCTCGAACATCCCGACGCAGTTCCGCATCACGGTGGACGGCCGGCAGAAGTGGTTCGCCCAGTGCGCCTTCGAATCGCTGGCGATGTGCTGGATGTTCCCGGGGAAAGAGGTGGAGGTGGACACCTACTGCATGCACACGGGCGAGCCCCTGCGGATCGTGAACCGCGACGGCGAGATCCTCCACGCCAGCCATCCGGGCATCCACGGCTACGTGGCCCTGCCCTTTAGGAGGTGGCGCGAGAATCTCCCCTTCGCCTGAAGCACGATGATCTTCTTCCGGTCGGAAGAGGACCTGCGGAGCTGGTGGGGATTCGAGCCCGGCACCGGGGACGCCGTCATGCCCCTCGGCGAGTACGGCCAGCTCTGGGGGATCGAGAACTACCGCGCCCGCGCCTGGGACGACTACATCACCCAGATGCCCGGCCTCCAGGCCGAGCGCTGGGAGCTCCTCGAAAAACTCGGGCGGCGGACGACCACCTTCTGGGACCCGCCCCCGCCCCCCAAGTGAGGCGCCGGGCGCGCCCCGCACGCCTCGGAGGAAAAATCTTGAAAAACGCAAAATGTCTACGGATTTCCGCCTGCATGCTCGCGCTGTTTCTCCTTGCCGGCTGTTTCGGCCCGAGTGGGTATTCGGAATCGGAAAAACGCAAAAGCGTTCAGGCGATGCGGGTGGAAACCCTGAACAAGCTCTACAAGATTCACCCGGACGCGCAGGGCGCCGTCAAAAGAAGCGTCGGCTACGGCGTCTTCACCAACGTCGGCCTCAATTTGTTTCTGGTTTCGGGGGCCGGCGGCTGGGGAATCGTGCGCGACAACCGGACGGGCAAGGACACCTACATGAACATGGCCTCGGCCGGCGTCGGCATCGGGCTGGGCGTCAAGGATTTTAGGGGGGTGTTCGTCTTCACCTCCCGGAGCGCCCTGGAAAGATTCGTCAACCATGGCTGGTCCGCGCAGGGCCAGGCCGACGCCGCGGCAAAGGCCGGGGAAAAGGGCGGCGCCCTCGCGGGCGCGATCGAGGTCGCCCCGGGGATGAAGCTCGACCAGATCACCGAGAACGGCCTGGCCATCCAGGCCACGATCCAGGGCACCAAGTTCTGGAAAGACAGCGACCTGAACTGAGGCGGGCAAAATTCCGCCAGCCACACACAAAAAACCGCTCCGTTAGGATGATCCCGGCGGGGCGGTTTTTTTACTCAGTTTCCGATTCGTTATTTTCTTCAATATCCAAAAATTCACGCCAATCCTTAAAATCTGGAAATTCTCCACTCGTATCAAAGATTTTTTGAATCAATTCACCTTTCCTTTGCGGATTCTTTTTCGCTTCAACACAGAGGCCAAGAAGCTGAAGTCCCGTCATAGCGCAAAGCATGTGTCTACTACATACACTTAATGTCTCTCCAGGCCATAGATTACCGTTTCTTTTGCCTAGAGGTGTTTCTCTAAATGCATTGACAACAAGTAATCCCTTTGCGTCATTTTTCTTCAATTCCTCTACTTCAGCCACCCACGTATTCAATGAGCGGGCATGGTCCTCTTTAGCTCCATTTTTTACGCCTTGAATTTCGACAGCAAGAAGCTGACCATTGTATTCCGCAATGCGATCAACTCTATTTTTCGGCCCCGGTTCTACCTTAAACCCAAGTTCAGAAAGAGCACGATCGACAGCTTTCTCTAGTGGAGTGTCACAGGAAGAAAATAGATATTTATGCTTGCGGAGAGCCTCAAGCATTTTTGTCTGCGCTTTGATTTGTTCTTGTATTTCGAGAACCTGACGCCCGGCCTCGCCAATCGCTTTCATCTCAGCAGCTTCGCCGGGAAGCCGGTAGTCTCTGGTCCAATCGGGCAAGTCAGGTATTGCGGCAGAAACTTGCAAATTGTTGGTTAAATTTACCAGAGAGGAAACAAAATTCGTACGGACTTCTTTGACACCTGACGAATCCCCATCGCTCAAATTAAATTGTACATACGGAAGCATCAAACAATATCCATCTCCTTTAGTTGAGATTTCCGTAGCGAGCACATCCTCCTCTACTCCATATACATGGGCGATAGAGCGACCAAACGGTTCCTTGATAATCGCTTTGTATTCCCATCGCTCATGATTAGCAATAAAAAAGCTCTTATAGGGTTCAATGTTTTGATATCCGATATTAGTACCATGTACTGCAATCAAACCATCCTTGCCCCAGGGCATAAACTTATTAAGATCAATGCTAGCTGTTGCGATTGCGGTTCGATCCTGATAAGAATATGTAAGTATCGGCAGTTTCCGCACAAAGACAATGGCTGTTTTGCCTCTATTAATAAAATTCAGAAATTTCTGGCTAAACTTCTTGAGCCCTTCTATCAAATAGTTAGCAGACTGATCTTTTATTTTTAATTTATCACCTGAAACAGGATAATCATGCCCTTCGCCTTTCATTGCCCCCCAAGGATCAACGATAACGATGTCGTAATCCATGAAGTGCTTATCAGTATAAAAATCGTCTACATCTACATTTGGAAGATGCAAGTTTTCGCCTATCTGAAGAATTCTTTTTTCTGAATTTTGAGCAGTCATAAATACATCCCCATATTCACCCCCCCCCTGTCCTTCTCTACTATATTACATGATATCCGGACTTGAAGCGGCAGGCGTTCAGCGGAGCCCTAACACCCCAGCCCCTTGGCGATGATGATGCGCTGGATCTCGCTCGTGCCCTCGCCGATCTCGAGGACCTTGGCGTCGCGGTAGTAGCGCGCGACGGGAAACTCGCCCTCGATGTAGCCGTAGCCGCCGTGGATCTGGACGGCCTCGCGCGAGGCGTCCACGGCG
>JAQBZT010000262.1 GCA_027622355.1 bacterium
CCGCCCGCCGAATTTATCCGGATACTAAACTGGATTACTCAGGATTGCAAGGGATTTATGTGCCGGGCCGCTGGATAGGGGAAAGTGGCGCAAATTCAACAGGTTCCCCTACATCATCCCCCCGCCGCGCTCGAAGAACTCGACGATGGCGTTCTGGTCCACATCATCGTGCCCGAGGGCCATCGCGGCCATGTAGATCTGCCGGGTGAGGGCGGAGAGCGGGATGGGCATCTTCACGTCCTCGGCCATGGCGGCGATCATCCGCAGGTCCTTCACCATGAGCTTGGTGCGGAAGGTGGGGGTGTAGTCCTTCTTGGCGAGGGGGATGCCCTTGTACTCGAGCATCTTCGGGATGGCGCTCCCCCGGAGGAGCTCCATCACCTGCACCCCGTCGAGGCCCGCCTTCTTGGCGAGGGAGAGCCCCTCGGCGTAGACGGCGAGGTGGCCCGAGAAGACGAGGTTCGCCACGAGCTTCATCTTGAGGCCCGCGCCGTTTTCGCCGAAATACTCGACCGAGCCGCCGATGACCTCGAGCACGTCGCGGTGCTTTTCCATCGCGGCCTTCTCGCCCCCCACCATGATGGCGAGGGTGCCCGCTTGTGCATGCGGGGCGCTCCCGCTGACCGGGGTGTCGAGAAAGGCGACGCCCTGCTTTTTGGCTTCTGCCGCGATGGCGCGGGAGCCGTCCGGGGTGATGGTCGAGAAGTCGAAGCAGACCGCGCCCTTGGCCGCAGACGCCAGGGCGCCCTTCTCTCCGAGATAGGCTTCCTCCACATCTTTCGTCTCGGGCACCGAGCTGCAGATGACCTCCGCCCCCAGCGCCGCTTCCGCCGGGGAGGCGCAGACCGTCACGCCGTTTTCTTCCGCGCGCTTCCCTGCCTCGGGAAAAGGATCGTGCCCGCGCACGGCGTAGCCCGCCTTCGCGAGATTGGCCGCCATCGCGCCACCCATCGTCCCCAGCCCGAGAAATGCCACCGTCTTCGCCACGATCGATCCTCCAATAAAGAAAGCTGCGGCTCAGTCCCCCGCCGCGCGGAGAAAGTACTCATAAACGGCGTTCTGATCCTGGGCGCCGAATCCCATCGCCGAGGCGCCGGTGTAGACCTGCCGCACGAAAGAAGAAAGCGGCACCGGCGCGCGCGCCGCCTCGGCCATCGCCGCGATGAGGCGCAGGTCCTTCTTCATCAGGTCCACCCGGAAGGTGGGGGTGTAGTCCTTCGCCACCATCGTCGGGCCCTTGATTTTGAAAAGGGGCGGGATCGAGCTGTCGAGCACGTAGTCGAGAATGGCCTCCGGGGCGAGGCCGCTCTTCTGCCCGAGGGTGAGGGCCTCGGCGAAGAGGCAGAGCATCCCCGAGACCAGATGGTTCGAAATCAGCTTCATCCGCAGGCCGTAGCCGTTCGGCCCGATGTGGCGCGCCGAGGCGCCGATGACTTCGAGCACGTCCCGGTGTTTTTCCATCGCGGCCTTGTCCCCGCCCACCATGATGGCGAGCTGGCCCGCGATCGCGGTGGGCTCGCTCCCCCCGACCGGGGTGTCGCAGAAGATGACGCCCCCCTTCGCGGCCTCCGCCGCGACGGCGGCGCTGCCCTCTGGCGAGATGGTGGAGAAATCGAAGCAGACCAGCCCCTTGGCCGCGCCCGCGAGGACGCCCTTTTCCCCGAGATAGGCCGCGTGCACGTCCTCGGTCTCGGGCACCGAGCTGCAGAGGACTTCCGCCCCCCGCGCGGCCTCGGCCGGGGAGCCCACGATGCGCACCCCCGCCTTCTCGGCCTTCTCGCGGGCCGCGGGGAAGGGGTCGAAGCCCTGCACCTCGTAGCCCGCCTTGAGCAGGTTGTTCGTCATGGCGCTGCCCATCGTGCCGAGCCCGACGAAACCGACTTTTTTCGCCATCTTTCTTTGATCCTCCCTTCGGGTTATTTCTTCTTCGCCTTCCGCCCCGAGGCGTGAATGTAGGATTCGTAGACCGCGTTGAAGTCCGCCCGGCCGAGGCCGATCCCCTTCGCGGAGACGTGCTGCTGGCGCGCGGCCACCCCGAGCGGGACGGGGACGCCGAGATCGTTCGCCTCCTCGATGGAAAGCCCCAGATCCTTGATGCTGAGCTCCACGTCGGCGATCACGTTCGAATAATCGCGCGCCGCCATGTCGGGCGCCTTGTAGAACATGAGCTGGGGGACGGCGCTGCCCTGGAGGAACTTCACCATCTTCGCCCCCTTGAGGCCCGCTTTTTCGCCGAAGGCGAGGCCCTCCGCGATCCCGGTGTGGTGGATGTTCAGGATGTGGTTCGTCACCAGCTTCATGATGAGGCCGTTGCCGGAGGCCCCCATGTGGGGGACCGACTTGCAGAAGGCGTCCAGCACGCCGCGGTGCGCCTTCAGCGCCTTCGCGTCCCCGCCCACCATGGCCGAGACCTGCTTCTTCTCCAGATGGGGGATCGAGCCGCTCACCGGCGCATCGAGAAAGGAGATTCCCTTTTTCTTCGCCTCGGCCGCGATGCGCCGCGCGAGGGCGACCGAGCTGGTCGAGAGCTCGAAGACCACCGCGCCTCTCTTCATCGCGGCGAGCGCGCTCCCAGAGCCCAGATAGACCTCCTCCACCACGGCGGGGATCGGCAGCGAGCTGCACACCACATCCGCCCCCTTCACCGCCGCCGCGACGGTCCTGGCGGGCCGGACGCCGTTTTTCTTCGCCGCCGCCAGCGCCCGCGGCACCGGGTCGTAGCCCGTGACATCGAAGCCCGCCGCCGCGAGGTGCATCGCCATCAGGCCGCCCATCCGCCCGAGGCCGAGGAAACCGATTTTTTTCGCCATCTCGAAGCTCCTTTTTCGAAGTCTCCATCAGCACGCCCGCGTGAACACGCCCGCGCGGGGCCGGATCGTCTGCCGGGAAAAGATTTTTCCTCCCAGCCGTTCGGAATTTTTCGATGATCCGAATATCGCACCTTCGGCGCGGATGGGGAAGGGGCCGGGGGGGATTTGCACCGGGATTTTCTGTCTGGAGGAATCGCGAGTGGCCCGCAAAAGGATGGCGATGCCGAAGCGAATCCCCCGCAGGGAGACAGGGGCGGCTCGCTCAAAATCGCACGAACGGTACGGGTCCCAAATAATGATATAATATATGGACAAATCAGAGTTTGACGGCGCGCCGAGATGCTCTTGCACTTTCCTTGTGCAGCTGGGCCGCCTTCGCTTTCGACCCGAAGCGGCTGAAAAGGCGGTCCCGTCCGGCCCAAAATATGCACTTGACAACATATGTATTTGGAGACATAATTTAAAGTGAGCTGGGAAGTCCTGTTTCATGGTGCCTTTGAGCGTGAGTTCGAAGAACTCCAGGAGGATGTGCAGGACGAGCTGCTGGCGCACGCCAAATTGCTGGAGGAATTCGGCCCGTCCCTGAAACGGCCCTGGGCCGATACGCTGAAAGGCTCGCGGCACGCCAACATGAAGGAACTGCGGTTCCGGGCCGGGAACGGTGCCTGGCGGGCCGCCTTCGCTTTCGATCCGAAGCGGCGCGCCGTTTTGCTCGTATGCGGGGACAAGAGCGGCGGGAGCGGGCAGCGGTTCTACCGGAGCCTTATCCGCAAGGCGGACGAAAGGTTCGGCGAACATCTTGCCGGGCTGGAGAAGGGAAAAGGGAGATCGTGATGGCGACGACGCTGAAAGAAAAAATGAAAAAGCTGCCCGCGAAGCGGCGGAAGAAAATCGAGAAAAGGGCGGCGGAACTGATCGCCGAGGAAATGTCCCTCCGCGACCTGCGGAAGGCGCACCAGCTGACCCAGAAGCGCCTTGCCAAGAGCCTCGGCATCACCCAGGACGGCGTTTCGCGCCTGGAGAAGCGCTCCGACCTGCTGATCTCCACCCTGCAGAACTATGTGCACGGCATGGGCGGGACGCTGCACCTCGTCGCCGAGTTCCCGGACCGCCCGCCCGTGAAGCTGAAGGGCTTCGCCGAGATGGACGAAAGGGCTGAAAAAAACGGTGCATGATATGCGCACAACCCCGCGCAAGGGAAACGTGCCAGTCACTCATCCCGCCGGCTAGACGCGCGGCACCGGGTCGTAGCCCGTGACATCGAAGCCCGCCGCCGCGAGGTGCATCGCCATCAGGCCGCCCATCCGCCCGAGGCCGAGGAAACCGATTTTTT
>JAQBZT010000263.1 GCA_027622355.1 bacterium
CGGCCTGCTCGATCAGTGTGTCGCGGAAGACTTCCCAGCTCAGGTCCTCGGCGATTCCCTCCACTTTCTCCAAGGCCTGGTAGATCGGCACCGTGCCGATCGGGACGGGGGAGTTGCGCAGTATCCACTCCCGCGTTTCGTGGATGTTTTTTCCCGTCGAAAGATCCATCACGGTGTCCGCGCCCCAGAGGATCGACCAGCGCATCTTCTCGACCTCTTCCTCGATGGTGCTCGAGACGGCGGAGTTGCCGATGTTCGAGTTGATCTTGACGAGGAAGTTCCGCCCGATGATCATCGGCTCGCTCTCGGGGTGGTTGATGTTCGCCGGGATGATGGCGCGGCCGCGGGCCACCTCATCGCGCACGTACTCGGGCTTGAGGCCCTCGCGCAGGGCGATGAACTCCATCTCGGGGGTGATTCCACCCTTTTTGGCGTAGTGCATCTGGGTGACGTTGCTTTTCCCCCTAAGCACTTTTCTCGGCGGCGGCAGCGGGATGTCCGGGTCGCTGTGGCCGGGGACGGGCTTGTAGGAGGGGAGGCTCTCCGCGTATTCGCCGCGCGCCCGGATCCACCCGCTCCGCAGGGCGGGCAGGCCTTCGCGCACGTCGTGGCCCTGGGGGCCGCTCGTGTCGTAGACGCGGAGGGCGGGCTCGCCGCCCGAGAGGCCGATCTCGCGCATCGGGACGCGGATGCCCTGGGGACCCTCGGCGTAGATTTTCTTCGAGCGCGGGAAGGGGGTCTCCGCCGCCTTGCCGTTTCCGTTCGCTTTTCCGTTTTCAAAGAGGGGGAGCGGGGCTCCGTTGGTTTTTCCATTTTCGCCGGCCATCGAACTGACTCCTTCGGATCAGAGGGGTATTCGCATTGTCCCGCGCGATCGGCGCGGCGAAACTTCGCGCGCGATCGGCCGCGTCGCTGGGGGAGTGGGGAAACGAGGGGTGGTTCCAGGCGGTTCCTGCTTCCCTACGCCGGTACAATCCGGATCAGGTTCAAGGGGTTTGCTCTCAGCCGGTAGCGGCACCCCCAGCGTAAGAAAAAACACTATCAGGGGAGGGGCACCGCGGTCAAAGGCAATTTCGGACCTGTGGCGCACGCATGGGCGGCGCGAATCGGGTATATTGGGGAACGTTGTTTTTCCGCCCCTTGCCGGCTCCCCGCCCGGGGATGAGGCGCACGGCCATGTCATCGCACGCTGCCGAAAATCCGGTCTCCCGCCGGGCCTTCTGGACCTGGGGGGCGGTGGTGCTGATCGGGGCGGTCCTCGTCTTCGGCGGGACGCTCTCTTACCCCTTCGTTCACGACGATCTGACGGTCATCACGGAAAACCCCATTGTTCAGAAAAAGGGCCGCGCCCTCGAAGCCCTCACCACCGACTACTGGGGGATGCGGAAGGGGGAGGAGAAGCGCGACCGCCTCTACCGGCCGCTTACCACCCTTTCGCTCATCGCGAACCACGCACTCGGCGGGAACGACCCGCGGGGCTACCGGGTGGTGAACATCGCGCTCCACGTGCTGGCGAGCATGGTGCTCTTCTGGCTCTGCGCGCGCTTCGGGCTGGGGGCGGGGATGTCGGGCGCCATCGCGCTTTTGTTCGTCCTTCATCCGGTGCACACCGAGGCGGTGAACGCCGTCGTGGGCAGGGGGGATCTGCTGGCCGCCATCGGGGTGTTCGGGGGGTGCGCCCTTGCGTGCGGAATCAAGCTGAGAGATGGGGAAAGTCCGCTCCGCCTCGCGGCGGGGGTGTGCGTTTTTTTTGTCCTGGCCATCCTCGCAAAGGAGATCGGGGTGGCGCTTCTCATCTGGGGCGCCATCTGGTGGCTCTGGACCCGTTCCACGGGCGCGCCCTCGGCGCTGGCCGATAAAAAGTTTTTTCTTTGGCTTCTCGTTTCCCTGGCGGTTCTTTCGATCGCCTATGTGGGGGTGCGGTATTCGGCGCTGGGGATGCTCGTGCGGCCGGTGCGGGCCTCGCTGCTGGACAATCCGCTGGCGCACGCGGCTCTCGGGGAGCGGATTGTGGGAGCCTTTGGCGTCCTGGGCCGATATTTCCAGCTGCTCGTCTGGCCCCGGCCGCTCACGATCGATTATTCCTACGCCCAGGTTCTCCCGAAGGATCTGACCTACTGGGCAGTGCTCGGCGCGCTCTGCCTGCCGGGCTGGGGGTGGGCGGCATGGCGGTGGCGCGGGACGCACCCTTGTCTGGCGCTGGGGCTGGCGATCTTCCTCGCCGGCTATCTCCCGGTGAGCAATCTGCCGATGCCCATCGGGACGATCATGGCCGAGCGCCTTCTCTATCTCCCCTCGGCGGGATTTTTGATCGCGTTTGTTCCGCTGGCGGCGCAGGCGCTCGCGCGGTGGGATGCGCGCCTGGCCCTTCCGCTCCTCGTGCTGCTGGCCGCGCTCTATGCCGAGCGGACCTGGCGGCGGAACGGGGACTGGAGTGGAGAAGTCCAGCTCTGGGAGAGTGCCGTTTCGATCTCTCCCCGGAGCGCGCGCTCTCTCCGGCTCTACGGGCAGGCACTGGCCCGGAGTGGAAAATTCGAGCAGGCCATCGCCCCGCTCGAAAAGGCGGTGCGCATTTTCCCGAAGTACGACCCCGCCTGGGTCGATCTGGGCATCGCCCAGATGCGGACCCGGCGTCTCCAGGAGGCGGAAGTCTCGCTGACCCGGGGGCTCGAACTCAACGCCGGGTCTCCAGAGGGGCATCTGGCCCTGGGGGTGCTGTACATCGGCTCGGGCCGCCTGGCCTCGGGGCGGGTTCATCTGGTGCGGGCTGTGGAGCTTGCGCCGCATTTGGTCGAGGCCCGCTTCAATCTGGGGACCCTCTATCTGCGGGAGGGGAGGAGAAGGGCGGCGGTGGCGCAATTCCGGGCGGCGCTCGCCGTGGCGCCCGAGCGGGGCGATGTGCACCACAATCTGGCGGTGGCCCTCATGATGGAGGGGGACCGGAAGGGCGCCCAGGGCCACGCGCTGGAGGCGATGCGGCTGGGAATCCAGATTCATCCCGCCCTGGCGCGGGCCCTCGGGCTGCGGCCCGCTCCCTAGGGGGGCCGTAAGGCGGATATTCAATCAGTCATTCTATCTCTCGGAAGTTATTGCGGTTTTAGAGTTTTCCCCTATAATATTTCGGTTACGGGTATCGCCGCCCACGTATGAGGAGCGTTTCCCGTGCGGTGCACGAAATGCGGGTATGTGACTTTTGATAGAGCGGGGAAGTGCCCCAAGTGCGGGAAAAATCTTCCCCCGCCTCTGGCGCATTTTCATCCCCGAAAGCCGCGGCGGCACAAGGGCGGGCTGACGATTTCCCCGCTCAACCTTGCGCCTGTCCCCAAATTCTACGGCGCCTCCCGCGACGCCGAGCTGATTTCTTTTATCCAGCTTGGCGAACCGCCCACTCTGCCCGAAATCTCATCGCCACCTCGCTCCGAAGTTTCGGGTGAACTCTCTGCCGGATCTGCCGAAGCAGTCCTCAATGTGGCGCACGAAACAGGCGGAGCGGCCACTCTCGATATGGATCTGCCCGGGGAATCCGCTTCGCCGCCCGCTGCCGTCGCCGATGATTTCGAACTCGAATCCCTTTTGGGTGAAGAGATGCCGCCAGAGACGGAATCCACGGCGGAAAAAACCACAGAGGCCTTGGCAGAGATCAGCGAAGACGATGGGCTCTTGGGCGAACTGGAATTTGCGGAGGCAGAAGAAACGGGAGCGGCGGCCCCGGCCGATGAAGCCGAAGCGGCTGTTCCTGCGGACGACGATCTCATGACGCTCCTCGAAGACACGGCGGGTGCGCCCCCCGCGGCGGATGATCTCGACGCCCTCCTTGATGAAGGAATCGGCGAGGCGGCCCCGGCACAGGCAGAAGCTGTTGCCGAAGACGATCTGGCTGCTCTTCTGGATGCAGCGGCGGAAGCGCCCACGCAGGAAGAGCCTGCGGCGGCGGAGTCTTCTTCGGGCGATGACGCCGCCCTCGATGATCTGTGGGGGGAAGCGATGGCAGAGCAGTCGGCGGGTGAGGCGGCCCCGGCCGATGAAGCCGAAGCGGCTGTTCCTGCAGACGACGATCTCATGGCGCTCCTCGAAGACACGGCGGGTGCGCCCCCCGCGGCGGATGATCTCGACGCCCTCCTTGATGAAGGAATCGGCGAGGC
>JAQBZT010000264.1 GCA_027622355.1 bacterium
CGGCCGCTCCGCGGATAGCTCTGCAACGAGCGACCGTGCTGATCGTGAAGAACAGCGCCGGGGCCCAACTCACGGATGATGGGCGCCTCGGCGTTCCGGGCGAGGGCAAAAGCGTTGATCCAGGCATGGACCCGCAGGGGGCCGGCTTTTTCCAGCAGGTAGGCAAGCGGGTCGCGGCCCGCCCGCCGGGCGGGGCGGTCATCCGCCAGGCGCGTGGGGAACCAGGCGCGGCCGCTGCGGTAGACCTGGACATAAAGATCGGTCACGCCCGAGGCGCGGGCCTGCGATATGAGCCGATCCATCTTTTGAACACTGTCCAGCGTCCGGTTTGTGCCCTCCGCCTGGACCCACAGGCCGACCTCGAAGTCGCCCCAGAGGAAAGTACCGTAGCGCGTACAGCCCGCCGCCGCGGCAAGGGCGAGGAGAAGTGCGAGGGCGATGCGGCGCAGGTCAAGCATGTCGGCGTCCGGGGCGGATGAGAATGAATATGCTCTTATGGCATGTTTTTATTGTATCTTCCTGATGAGCGCATAACCTTCCTGGAGAAGCGATTGCCTGCGCTCTGCCGTCAGCGAATCGGTACCTGCGCCCTCCGCCGAGAGAATTCCCTCCGCGGCGAGTCCCAGCTCCGGCGCCATTGTGCGCAATACCGCCCAGGTCCCCCCCGCGATGGCGCAGGCGAGAGCGACGTCGTCCCCGCCGGAGATTCGGGAAAAATCAGCCGCCGTCACTTCGGGCGCCCCGGGGGGCAGCGTGCCCAGGGAGGGGGCATTCACCAGGAGCCTTCCTTCCGGCAAAAGGGCGTTTCCCATCGGCGGGATCACGGCGAGCAGCGGGTCGCACACCACCTCCAGGTCATAGTGCCGGGGGATGGCCCTGTTCATTAATTCATCCCGGCTCAGCCGGGCGATGGCCCGGTCGGGCGAACCGGGAGCGGCGGGCCACATCAGGGTGCGCACCTGGCAGGAGAGGCCAGCCGCGTTGGCGCACGCACCGAAGAGCTGCGCGGCCAGAAGGAAAATGCTCTCCTCCCGCAGCGCCCTTCGGCCGTGAAAGCAGACGATCCGCACGCTGGCTCCCCGCCGGGCCCGAAGGAAGAACCCCAGATAAACCAATCCTTTCCCACGTTGACACGATTTTCCGCCTCTCGCAATATACGGGGCTGATTGTCTCGTATTTTCAGGAGATTTCTGTGGGCAAGCGATTCAAGATCTTTACCTACGGCTGCCAGATGAACCGCTACGATACCGAAACCATCTCGGGCCATCTGGAAGAGGCGGGCTACACCTCCTGTGAGGACGCCGGCGAGGCGGATCTCATCCTCCTGAACACCTGCTCCATCCGCGACAAGGCCGAGCAGAAAGTGTACAGCCAGCTCGGCCGCCTCAAGGCCCTCAAGGAGCAGAATCCCGGTCTCAAGATCGGCGTGTGCGGCTGCTTTGCCACCCGCGAAGGGGAGACCATCGCCAAGCGCCATAGTGCGGTCGATCTCGTTTTCGGGACCCAGAACATCGCGAAGCTGCCCGCCCTTCTTCGCGAGGAGGAAGGCGGCCGGGTGGTGGATGTCCAGGCCATCGCGCCGGATTTCGATGAGTTGGCCCCAATCCGGCGCGAGGGCGGGCTCAGCGCCTACGTCAGCATCGCGCGCGGCTGCGATAACTACTGCACCTTCTGCGTTGTCCCCTACACGCGCGGCCCCGAGTGGAGCAAGCCGAGCCGGCTGATCGTTGAGGAGGTGGAGCGGACGGTCGAGGAGGGATTCCGGGAGGTGATGCTCCTGGGGCAGAACGTCAATTCCTATGGGGGAAAGATGCCCGGCGAACTCACCTTCGGGGGGCTGCTCCGCCGCCTCGATCGGGTTGAGGGTCTCGAGCGCGTCCGCTTCATGACCTCGCACCCGAAGGATTGCGACGAGGACATGATCGGCGCCATGGCCGAATGCGACAAAGTCTGCGAACACCTGCACCTGCCGGTGCAGTCCGGCTCGGATGACGTGCTGCGGCGGATGCAGCGGGGCTACACGGCGGAGGAATATCTTTCCAACGTATCCCTTTTCCGCGCGCTTGTTCCGGGCGGCGTACTGACCTCGGACGTCATCGTCGGCTTTCCCGGCGAGACGGATCGGGATTTCGAGCAGACCCTCCGGGTGATGGAAGAGGCGTGCTACGACAACATTTATCTGTTCAAGTACTCCCCCCGCCCCGGCACCCCCGCCTTCGGGATGACGAACCTTGTCCCCGATGAGGTGACAACGGAGCGGTTCAACGCGGCGGCCCGGCTGCAGCGCGAACTGTCGGATCGCCTGCACCGCGCCCTGGAGGGCACCGCGCTGGAGGTGATGGTGGAGGGTGAGGTTTCTTCAAGGAATTCAACGTCATCGGCATGCGAGAGCTGCCCGGTTGCGCCGGAGGATGTTTCCGAATCCCGGAAAAAATATTCGGGTCGCAGCCGGGGGAATCACAGGGTACAATTCATGGCAGCGGGTTTTTCTCCCCGTCCCGGCGATTGTGTCGAGGTGGGAATCCTCCGCGGGGGGGTACATGCTTTGGATGGAGTGTCGCCCGCAGGTGCGCTCGTGATGGAGGAAAGCGAATCGTGATTGAAATGAAGGTGAAAGGCCTGACCCTCGATCCGTTGACCAACGTGCCGATCGTGATTCTCCACGAACTCGAAGGGGAGCGTACGCTGCCCATTTGGGTCGGAATTTTCGAGGCGCATGCGATTGCGCGCGAGATTGAAAATTTCCAGACGCCGCGCCCCATGACCCATGACCTCATCAAAAACGTCATTGCCGGCCTCAACGGAGAAGTCAGCCGGATCGTGGTGAGCGATCTTCGGGACAATACTTTTTTCGCCGAGATCTGCCTCCGCTGCAATGGTACGGAAGTGACCATCGACTCTCGCCCTTCCGACGCCATCGCGCTCGCCCTCCGGACGGACGCGACGATCTTTGTCGAAGAAAAAGTGCTGGAGGAGGCCAAGAGCATCGAATTTGCCGAACCCGAACCCAAGGATGCGGAAGGGGGCTTTGAAGGACAGGCCGAACGCCCGTCGGCAGGGGAAGATCCCGAGGATGTGAAAAAGTGGCTCGAGGATCTGAAGCCGGATGACTTCCTGAAATTCGACAACTAGCGTCCCGGGCGCCTCTCTCATGCCCCTCTGTGATCCATCCCCGTACCGGAGATTTTCTTGCTTCTCTATCTGTTGCGTCATGGCGAAACCGCCTGGAACGCCGAGCGCCGCATCCAGGGCGTATCGGATACGCCCCTGAACGAAGTCGGCCGCGCCCAGGCAGAAGCGCTGGTCACGGCGTTGAAGGATCGCCCGATCGAATTCGTCGCCACAAGCCCCCTGCGGCGCGCCCGTGAGACGGCGGAGATCCTTGCGGAGGCACTCTCGGTTTCCATCGAGGAGGTGCCCGGCCTCTCCGAGCTGGATCAGGGGGAACTCGAAGGCAAGAAAATCGAGGAGCTTCAAGAGGGGTACAACGGTTTTTTCGACCTGTGGGAACGGACGCCCGCCGCCGTGCGCATGCCGGGCGGGGAGACCCTTGGCGAGCTTCAGGAAAGAGCCTGGGCGGCCATGGAGGAACTTCGCGAGCGCCACGCCGGCCGGACGTTCGCCGCGGTCAGCCACAATCTTGCTATCTCCACCATCTTGTGCCGCATCCTGGGGATGGATCTGAACCAGATCCGCCGCCTCCGGCAGCACAACGCTTCCCTGAATATTGTGGAGCACTCCGGCAAGCGGGGATGGAGCGCGGTCACGGTGAACAGCCTGGCGCATTTGCGGGAAGTGGCCCGAACGGGCCAAAACCCGTATCTTTGATGGCGGCGGAAAGAGAAGGAAGGAAAAGGGAGAAGCGCGCTCAGTCGGTTTCTTCCCGGTCGCTCTCGGAGACGGTGCGGTAGTAGTGCTGGATGTCCTCCACGAGCCGGTCAACCTCGTTCCGCGGTTTGAGCTTGTTCATGATCTTGAAGCGGAAGAAAAGATAAAACGCGACAAAACCCAGGAGAAAACCCAACGCCAGCCCGTCGAAGAAAACCTGGTAGTTGC
>JAQBZT010000265.1 GCA_027622355.1 bacterium
GTTTCTGATCAATACGCGGGGGGCGGCGCCCGTCGCCGCCGAGGCGGGCGCGGAGGTGCACGGCTTGATCTGGGAGATCACCGAGGCGCATGTGCACGCACTCGATGGCTTCGAGGGGGTGGCCAAGGGTAGGTACTACCGGGATTTCCTGAAAGTGCGGTCCGGGGAGGGCGAGATGCTCCGCCCGCTGATCTATATCGATCCGATCACGGAGCGCGGCGTTCCGAAGGAGAAGTACGAGAAGTACATGAAGTACATGGAAAAAGTATACGGGGCCGCCGAGGCCGCCGGCTTCCCCCCCGCCTATCTCGATGAGCTTCGCGCGTGGTTTCCCGGCCGGGAATGAGGGCGCGGCTTTTCCGCCCGGCTTGGTTTCCCGCATGCCGGCGGGGGATTCAAAAATGAGGGTCAGGGCGTTTTTTTCCGCCGCTTGCCCGGCATGGCGGGGTCCGAGGGCCGCCGATCGTGCAGATGGGGCGCGTCCGGCACCCCGAGCCGCTCGCCCACGCGCGCATCGAGGCGCTCCTCGCGCGCCCTGATCCGCTTTTCGATCTCGGCCTCGAAGCCCCTTCCGGCCGGGCGGTAGAAACGGTGGCCGCGCAGCCCTTCGGGAAGTCCCTCCATCTCCACCACCGTGTCCTCGAATTCGTGCGCATGCTGGTAGCCCTTGCCGTAGCCGAGATCCTTCATGAGGCGGGTCGGGGCGTTCCGCAGATGGAGGGGGACGGGCTCGGCCGGGTGCTCATCAATGGCGCGCGCGACGGCCTGATAGGCCCGGTAGACGGCATCGCTCTTGGGCGCTGCCGCCAGATAGACCACCGCCTCCGCGAGGGCCAGCTTCCCCTCCGGCAGCCCGATGAAGTGAAACGCCTGCTGGGCGGCCATCGCGACCTGAAGGGCCTGGGGGTCGGCCAGGCCGATGTCCTCGGTGGCGAAGCGGACGAGTCTGCGCAGGATGTACATCGGGTCCTCGCCCCCCTCGAGCATCCGGCCCAGCCAGTAGAGCGCGGCGTCGGGGTCGGAGCTCCGCAGGGTCTTGTGCAGGGCGCTGATGAGGTTGTAGTGGGCCTCCCCGGATTTGTCGTGCAGCAGGGTCTTTCGCTGCACCGCCTCGGCGACATCGCCCGAGGAGATGGAGACGGGGCCTCCGCCCTGCGCTCTTTTCTGATCCCGGACAATGCCCGCCGCAAGTTCGAGAATGTTCAGGGCGGCCCGGGCGTCCCCGTCGGAGAGGGCGGCGATGCGGAGGAGAACATCGTCGGCCGCCTGAAGATCGTTTCCGCCGAGGCCGCGGGCGGCATCGCCCAGGGCCTTTCGGAGAAGGGTGAGCAGATGGCCCTCCTGCAGCGGCTCAAGGACGAACACGCGGGACCTTGAGAGCAGGGGGGGAATGATCTCGAAGGAGGGATTCTCGGTGGTCGCTCCGATGAGGGTGAGGGTGCCGTCCTCCACGTGGGGAAGCAGGCCGTCCTGCTGCGCCTTGTTGAAGCGGTGGATCTCGTCGATGAAGAGAATGGTCCTTCTCCCGGTCCGGCGCTCCTGCCGGGCGGCGTCCACAGCCCCGCGCAGATCCTTCACCCCGTGCAGGACGGCGCTCATCGTGATGAAGCGCGCGCGGGTCGCCTGGGCGATGATGCGTGCGAGGGTGGTTTTGCCCGTTCCGGGAGGACCCCAGAAGATGACCGAGCGCAGCTCGTCGCGCTCGATGGCGCGGCGGAGCACTTTTCCCTCGCCGATCAGATGATCCTGCCCGAGCACCTCTCCCAGCGACTCGGGGCGCATCCGGTCGGCGAGCGGGGGCCCTTTGCCCTTTTCCGGTTCCGGCGGCTCAAAAAGTTCTCTTTCCATCTGCCTTTCCTCATGGGGAGCGGGAGGGGCCCAATCTTACCACCGTGCGGCGATACAATCTTCCCGGCGGCGAGGCGGGGCGGGAATCTCCCCGGCCTCCTTGACGAAGTTTCCCCCGCGGGGTATCAGGAAGCGGTTCTCCGGTATATCCGACACCTCATTTTGCGGGGAGGCCAGCATTCATGACGATGCAAAAGAAAGTCATCAAGACGGACAAGGCGGGCTCCGGAAAAGTGCCCCTTTCCCAAGGGATTGTGGTGGGCGAGTGGCTTTTCTGCTCGGGCCAGCTGCCCCTCGATCCGGCGACGGGCCAGCTCGTCCCCGGCGGCATCGCGGAGCAGACCCGGCGGGCGATCGAGAACCTCAAGGCCGTCTGCGAGGCGGCGGGCACCTCTCTCGCCAACGCAGTCAAGGTGACGATATTCATGGAAGACCTCGCCGAGCTTCAGGGAATGAACGCGGTCTTTGAGGAATACTTCGGGGTGGTAGACCCGCCCGCCCGGACCACTTTTCAGGCAGCGAAGCTGATTGCGGGCGCGAAGCTCGAGATCGAGCTTCAGGCCGTGATTTAGGGATATCCAGATGGCGAAGACGCCGCTTGTCGGAATTCTCATGGGCAGCGCCAACGACGCCGCGGTGATGGAGGAGGCGGCGAAGGCGCTGGACGATCTCGGGGTGGCGAACGAGATGCGGATACTCTCGGCCCACCGCACCCCGGATGCCGTTCATGCCTACGTCAAGGAGGCGCCCTCCCGCGGAATCCGCGTGCTCATCGCGGGGGCCGGGATGGCGGCCCACCTTGCGGGCGTGGTGGGGGCCGGCACCATCCTTCCGGTGATCGGCGTTCCGCTCGATGCCTCCCCGCTCGGCGGGCTCGATGCGCTCCTTTCCACGGTGCAGATGCCGCCGGGCATCCCGGTGGCAGCGATGGGCATCGGAGCGGCCGGTGCCCGGAACGCGGGGCTGTTCGCGGCGCGGATCCTCGCCCTCTCGGACGCCGCCCTCGCGAAGCGGTATGCGAACTTCGTGGCGGCGCAATCGGAGAAAGTCCTTTCGGCGGATGAAGAGCTCCGCAAGGGACGCTCCGGGAACTGATTTTTCCGATGGCCGACATCATCCCGGTCTCCATGGAAGCGCCCGAGGGGGAGATCCTCATCCGGGCGGCCGGGGCGCTGAAGCGGGGAAAGTGCATCGCCGTTCCCACCGACACGCTCTACGGGCTCTGCGCCCGTGCCCTTGACCGCGAGGCCATCGATCGGCTCTTCGCCGTGAAGGGCCGCACCGAAAAAAAGGGTGCCCCTGTCCTGATCGGACTTTTCCCGCAGCTCTATCTTCTGACGGATCGGATTCCCGCCGCCGCGCAGCGTCTCGTGCGCGCGCTGTGGCCGGGGCCGCTCACCCTGATTTTTCCGGCGAGGCCGCATGTTTCCCGCGTTCTTTGCGGGGGCGGGGATGGCGTCGCGGTCCGCCTGCCCGGCCAGGCCCTCTGCCGCACGCTGGCCCGGTGGGTGGGTCCTTTCGCCGCCACGAGCGCCAACCCGCCGGGGGCGCCGCCCTTCGCCAGAGCCCGGGAGGTTGCGGAAGCCTTCGGGGAAAAGCTCGAGATGATTCTCGACGGGGGCGCGCTGGGCCAAGATTCGCCCTCGAGCGTCGTGGACGTGCGGGGAGAGAAGCCGCTTCTCATCCGGGAGGGGCCGGTGGCGTTTTCGGAGGTGGAAGCCGCCTGGGGGGAGTGAACCGGGCGCGCGGCTAGAGGAACTCCGCAAGAACCCGGTTCGCCAGCAGGGTGCCCTTCGGGGTGAGGCGAAGCCGGTCGCTCTCCCGTTCGAGGAGCCCCGCGGCGGTCAATTTTCCGAAAGTGTCTCCGTAGATCGATTCGGCGTCGGTGCCCGCGGCCGCACCGATCGCATCGAGCGAGACGCCCTCCCGAAGCCGCAACCCCAGCATGAGGGCCTCCCCCAGGGATCTTTCCGGATCGCGCATCTCCTCCCCGCCCGCCGGCGGATCTCCCGCGTTTTCGATGTAATGATCGGGCCGGGCCGTGTTCCAGAAGCGGCGCGCTCCGATGAAGGAGTGCGCCCCCGCCCCGGCGCCGAGATACTCCCCCCGGCGCCAGTAGTTCAGGTTGTGGCGGCACGCGAAGCCCGGCCGCGCGAAATTGCTGATCTCATAGCGCCGGTAGCCGGCCCCT
>JAQBZT010000266.1 GCA_027622355.1 bacterium
GTCAGCGTCAGGCGCGCGCCGCTCGCCCCCACCGGATGGCCGATGGCGATCGCGCCGCCGTTGACGTTCGTTTTCTCCCGGTCGAGACCCAGCTCTTTTTCCACGGCGAGATATTGGGAGGAGAACGCTTCGTTGATCTCGATCAGGTCCATGTCGTCGAGCCGCAGGCCCGCCTTCTTGAGCGCCAGGCGGCTGCTCTCGGCGGGGCCGATGCCCATGATCTTGGGCTCGCAGCCCACGGCTGCCCAGGAGACCAGGCGCCCGATGGGCTTGAGGCCGTGCTTGTCCGCCGCCTCCCTCGATGCGAGAACCATCGCCGCGGCTCCGTCGTTGATGCCACTGGCATTCCCGGCGGTGACCACGCCATTTTCCTTGAAGACCGGCTTCAGCCGCGCCAGGTTCTCGGCCGTGGCGTCCTCGCGGATGTGCTCGTCCCGATCAAAGGAGATCGTCTTCTTGCGCTGCTTCACCTCGACCGGAAAGCACTCCTCTGCCAGGCGGCCGCTGTCCCAGGCTGCCTTCGCCCGGCTCTGGCTCAGGGCGGCGAATTCATCGATCATCTCGCGGTGCAGATCGTATTTTTCCGCCAGATTTTCCGCCGTCACGCCCATGGTGACCTGGGCGCGCGTGTCCATCAGCGCGTTCTTGAGGTTGTCTTCCATCGGCGCCTCGAAGAGCGGGATCCCCCAGCGCGCCTTTCGGATGACGTGGGGGGTCAGGCTCATGTTTTCGGCACCAACGGCGAGAACGAAATCGGCGTCTCCCGTCATGATCTCCTTGGCGCCGCTGACAATCGCCTGAAAGCCGGAGGCGCACATCCGGTTGACGCAATATCCCGGTTTTTCCATCGGAACGCCGGCCGCAAGACCGACGTGGCGGCCGATCAGCGGACTGTCGGCGGACGACTGGATGACGTTTCCGACAATGGTGTGATCGATCATATCGGGGGTCACATTCGAGCGCTTCATCGCCTCGGTCGCGGCCATAGCGCCGAGTTCGGTCGCCGTCAATTCGCGCAACGTTCCGCAAAACGTGCCAAACGGGGTGCGCGCGCCGTCAAGAAAAACGATTTCATTCGACATTGAAACGGCTCCTTTTGTGTCGGAAACGGGAAAAACCCATTATGACAAAATCCGTGTATCCATAAGGCTAGCCCCGCGGAAGCAGCTGCGCAAGGGCGCGCTCCATTACATCCAAGAGAGCGGTGTTTTTGTGTCTCCGGCCAGCCGGCGGGCGGCGTCTTTGGCAAAATAAGTCAGCACCATATCCGCTCCCGCCCGGCAGATCGAGGTCAGGGTCTCGAGGAAAGCGCGCTCCCCGTCTATCCAGCCGTTTCGGGACGCTGCCGTGATCATCGCAAACTCCCCCGACACGTTGTAGGCGGCAATGGGGCAGTCCACCCGCTCGCGGGCCCGCGCGATGATGTCCAGATAGGGAAGGGCCGGCTTCACCATGATGATGTCCGCCCCTTCGTCCAGGTCGAAATCAATCTCCCGCATGGCTTCGCGCGAATTGGCCGGATCCATCTGATAGCTATTGCGATCCCCGAAGGAAGGGGCGCTCTCGGCCGCCACGCGGAAGGGGCCGTAGAAGCAGCTGGCGTACTTCGCCGAATAGGCCATGATCGGGAGATGCGAAAATCCGGCGCCATCCAGGGCCTTTCGAATGCCGCCCACGCGCCCGTCCATCATGTCGGAGGGGGCGATGACGTCCGCGCCGGCCTGGGCGTGGCTCACGGCGGTCCGTTCCAGAAGCTCGAGGGTCGGATCGTTGAGAATTCGCCCGTCTTCCACGATGCCGCAGTGTCCGTGGGCCATGTACTCGCACAAGCAGACGTCGGTCATCACGCAAAGGTCCGGATAGACCCGCTTCAGGGCGCGGACCGCCCGCTGAACGACGCCATTTTCCGCATACGCTTCCGAGGCATGGTCATCCTTGTGATCGGGAATGCCGAAGAGAATAACGCCGGGAATTCCGAGGTCCGCCACCTCGCGGCAATCCTCGACCAGCTTGTCCACCGAGAGCTGGTATTGTCCCGGCATGGAGGAAATCTCCTGCTTCACGCCCTCCCCCTCGACGACGAACATCGGATAGATCAGCCGATCCACCGAAAGGCGGGTCTCCCGCACCATCCGGCGAAGAGTTTCCGTCTCCCGGGTGCGGCGGGTCCGGTGCACCACATCTTCACGAAGAGTGCCCAGCAGTGAACTGAAATTGCTCATCGCCTCGATACCTCCTCCGTTGCTCCCTACCGGGACCAGGGGTCATCCCAGTCGAGGGCCGGATGAAAACGGAAATAATCCGCTATCTCGCGCGTCAGACCCCGCACCGTTGATTCGCGGGCTTCCACCTCGGGATCGAGGCCCAGCTCCCTCGCCGTCTGGCTCGTGACCGGCCCGATGGAGGCCACCGCCACGCCGCTCATGAGATCGGCGATCTTGTTTTCACCCACCATGTCGACAAAATGCCGGACGGTGGAGGAGCTCGTAAACGTCACCATGTCGATCCGGCCCTCTTTCAATTCGGCGCGAAGCCGGACCACCTCCTCTCCGCCGCCGGGAAGGGTCTGATAGGCGGAGACCACATCCACTTCCGCTCCCCAGGCACGCAGCGTGTCGGGGAGTATCTCGCGCGCCTCGGCCGCCCGCGGGATCAATACCCTCCGGCCGGCCATCTCCTCTTTCGGAAGCGCTTCGAGGATACCCTCGGCCACAAATTTTTTCGGAACGACATCCGCCCGAAGGCGCAGCGCACTCTCGAGCGCCTTCGCCGTTCCCGGCCCGATAGCTACGATCCGGCTCTCCCGGGAGAAAACCCGGCTGTCCGCCCCGAGCGCCGCGAGGCGCTCCGCGAAAAAGCGCACGCCGTTCGCGCTGGTGAAGATGACCCAATCGTATGCGCCGAGGTTTCCTATCGCCCGATCCAGCGGTCCCCACTCCGCGGGCGCCGCGAGGCGGATGGCCGGCACAACCCGCACCTCGGCGCCGACCTCCTCAAGGTGCGCCACGAAATCCTCCGCCTGCTCGCGAGGGCGCGTGACGAGGATGCGCCGCCCGTGCAAAGGCCTGCCCTCGAACCAGTTCATCTCCCAGCGATGCCGGCCCGCCTCGCCCACCACGAGAACGATGGACCCCTGAAGCTTCCGGTCCACCGCCGTCCGGGCCGCACCATCGAGGCGATCCTCCGAAACCCGCTGATCGGCCAGCCCGCCCCGCTCGATGGCCACCGACCAGGTTTCACCCGGCAGCCCCGCATCGAGAAGATTCCGGGCGATTTCGCCGATCCGATCCGCGCTGGTGAGAATCACGAGTGTTCCCTCGTTCCGCGCCAGCGCCGAATAGTCGTGCGGGGGGTCGGCACCCGACACCTCCAGCACCGTAAAGCAGGTTGACTCTCCCGGGATACAGAGGGGAATGCCGGCATAGGCCGGTGCCGCGAGCCCGACCGACACACCCGGGATTACCTCGAAGGGAATTCCCGCGCGCGTAAGCGCCTTGGCTTCCTCGACCCCTTTTCCGAAGAGAAATGGATCTTCCTGATGCAGGCGCACTACCTTCTTTCCGTCCTCGGCCAACTGGATCAGGATTTCGTGAACATGCCGGGGGGAATCGCTGTCATCGGTGCGGCCGTCGGCCGGAATGAGAACGGCGTTCTTCGAACAACGCTCCAGGAGGGCGGCGGGAATGGAGGGTTCATAGACCACCACGTCCGCGTGCTCAAGCAGCGCCAATCCCCGGGCAGTGATCAGGCCCGGATCGCTGGGCCCGGTCCCCACCAGATAGACAACGCCGGTCTCATACACGCTGGATTTCCTCCAGTATCTCGGCCGCCCCGCTTTCCAGAAGCCGATCCGCCAAAATGCCGCCCAGCCGCACCGCATCTTCGGGCGGGCCCTCCTCCGCGCCCTCGACAATCCGGTCCCCGTCCAGGCTTGCCACCAGGGCGCGCACAAGGAGCGTACCTTTTCTCATCTCCGCAAAGGCGGCCAAGGGCACCTTGCAGCCCCCCTCCAAACGGTACATGACCTCCCGT
>JAQBZT010000267.1 GCA_027622355.1 bacterium
CGGAGGACGATCTCGCCCGGCTGCAGCATGGTGGCGGCTTGGACGGTGGCCATGAGGGGAGACTCCTTATATATAGCGCGAAAAACGGACAATTCCGCCGCGGCGGTTGCGAGTTGCGAAAGGCGCGGCGCTCGCCTTAATCTAGCTTATCTTTACGGCACGCAACAGATCCCCGGCCCCGCCGGAAGGTCCGGTTCCGCCGGGGAAGGAGGAGGCCACGTTGGCCCTCGAAAAGACGCTCGCCATCTTCGGCTACCCGCTCAGCCACACCATGTCGCCCGTCATGCACAACACCGCGGCGGAGGCGCTGGGCCTTCCCTACCGCTTCATGGCCTACGAGGTCCGCCCCGAGAACTTCGCCGAGGCCGTGCACGGGGCGCGGGCGATGGGCTTCGGCGGGCTCTGCGTCACCATCCCCCACAAGGTGGCGGCGGCCGGGATGATGGACGATCTGAGCGAGGACGCGCGGCTGATGGGGGCGGTCAACGTCATCGTCTTCGGGGCGGCGGGCCGGATGACCGGCCACAACACCGATGGCATCGGCTGGCTCGCCTCCCTCGAGAGCGAAACCGGCGAGACCCCCGCCGGGAAGAGGTGCCTCCTCATCGGGGCGGGGGGCGCGGCGCGGGCCATCGCCGTCAAGATGGCGCAGTGCGGCGCGGCCCACATCGAGATCAGGAACCGCACCGCCGAAAAGGCCGAGGCGCTGGCGGCGTACGTTTCGAAAAACCTTCCCGGAGCGCAGCTCTCGGGCGGAGGGCTTTCGGATCTCCACGCGGCGGCCGAGGGCTGCGATCTCATCGTCAACACCACGAGCCAGGGGATGGCGGGCGAGCCCGAGCGGGAGGCGGCGATGCCCGTTCCCGAGGACGCCATCCCCGCGGGGTGCATCTGCACCGACGCCGTTTACAACCCGGTGGAGACGGCGTTTCTCCAAGCCGCAAAGAGGCGCGGCGCCCGCACCGTCTCGGGAGTCGGCTGGCTCATCCACCAGGGGGCGGCCGCCTGGAAGCTCTGGACGGGCACCGAGATGCCCGTGGAAAAAGTGACGCAGAACATCCTGAAAACACTTTCGGCGAAATAAGGAGTGGGGCAGTTCGCGCGATGGACCAGCGGTGTCATTCCGAAGGAGCGTAGCGACTGAGGAATCTGCTGTGGAAAAGCAGATTCCTCGCGCCTCCGGCGCTCGGAATGACAAGAAAGAAATACAAACAAACTGATCCGCTGCCCAAAATAAACCACCGCGATACTGGAGAAAGACGTTCATGACCGCACCGCTTGAAGGACTTCGCGTACTCGATCTCTCCCGCGTCCTCGCGGGGCCTTTCTGCTCCATGATGCTCGGGGACATGGGGGCGGAGGTCATCAAGGTCGAACACCCCGCCGGCGGGGACGAGACCCGCGGCTGGCCGCCCTTCTATGAGGGCGGGGAGAGCAGCTACTTCCAGTCGGTGAACCGGAACAAGAAAAGCCTCACCCTCGATCTGAAATCCGAGGCGGCGCGTGAGATCATCCGCGACCTCGTCGAAAAATCCGACATCCTGATCCAGAACTTCCGCCCCGGCGCCATCGAGCGCCTCGGCTTCGGCCAGGAGACCTGCCGCGAATGGAACCCCCGGCTCATCTACGCCTCGGTCTCGGGCTACGGCCAGGACGGCCCCGGCTTCAACCGGCCCGCCTACGACATCCTCATGCAGGGCGAGGGCGGCCTGATGAGCATCACCGGCGGACCCGATACCGGCCCCTTCAAGACCGGCATCGCCATCGCCGATCTCACCACCGCGCTGTTCGCCATTCAGGGCATCCTCCTCGCCGTCATCGCGCGCGGAAAAACGGGCAAGGGACAATTCATCGACATGGCGATCCAGGACGGGCAGGCCGCCCTGATGAGCCACGCCGCGGGCAACTTCTTCGCCACCGGCACCCCGCCCGGCCGGATGGGAAACCGCCATCCGAGCATCTCCCCCTACCGCGATTTCGCCTGTGCCGACGGCGACATGATCGTCGCGGCGGCGAACGACAGCCTGTGGGACCGCTTCGCCCGCGCCATCGGCCGGGAAGACCTCGCGGACGATCCCAAGTGGAAGCTGAACGCCGACCGGGTGAAGGGCCGCGATGAGATCGAGGGAATCATCGAAAACATCCTGATCGAAAAGCCCCGCGCCGAGTGGGTGCAGCTCATCGCGGCGGCGGGCGTGCCCTGCGGTCCGGTCAAGACCATCGCCGAGGTCTGCGCCGACCCGCAGGTACGCTACCGCGAGATGGTGGTCGAAGTGGCGCACGCCCGCACGGGCACCCTCCGGATGATGGGCATCCCCGTGAAGCTCTCCGAAACCCCCGGCGCGGTCCGCCTGCCGCCGCCGCTGCACGGGGAGCACACCGATGAGATTCTCACCGGCCTTCTGGGAAAGAGCGCGGCGGAGGTCGGGGCCCTGCGGGAGAAAGGGATCATCTGAAAATGACCACTTCATCCGATACGCGCCTCGCGCCTCCATCCGGGGGCGCGCCGGATTACGCCGGCTTCTGGGTGCGCTTTTTCGCCTATTTCATCGACGGCGCGATCTTCGTCGTCCTCGCCCTCATCGCCGGGTTCATCCTCGGCCTCTTTCTGCCCGCGCGCGTCATCGAGGATTCGCCCGAATTCAACGTTCTCTACGCCCTCATCGCCATCATCATCCCCTGGCCCTACATGTGCCTGATGGAAAGCTCATCGAAGCAGGCGACCCTCGGCAAGATGGCGCTCGGGATCATCGTGACCGACCTCGGCGGCAACCGCATCTCCCTGGCGCGGGCCACCGGCCGCTCTTTCGGGAAGGTGGTCTCCGCCCTCATTCTCAACATCGGCTTCCTCATGGCCGGCTTCACCCGGCGGAAGCAGGCGCTCCACGACATCATGGCGGGCTGCCTCGTTGTCTACAAAGCGCCCGACCCGAAGGACGAGGAGCCGGATTCTCCGCCCGCATCGCCGGAGGCTCCCAGCGCCTTCTTCAGTAAAAAGGACTGACCCCGCCCCCCCCCGGCATCCCGGCTTGCCATCCTCCGCGGGGGGGGCTTAGGATGCCTTTTTTCAGGCACCCGGCCAGCTTATCGGCCCTGAGGAGACCCGGCGTGCGGACTGTCACCTACTCCCCCAACTTCACCCTCGCCACCACTACCTGGTGCCTGGATCGGTGCGCCTACTGCAGCTTTAGGCGCGATGAACCGGTCCTGATGTCCATGGAAGAATGCGTGGCGGCCGGGCAGAAAGCCTACGATGAGGGCGCTGTCGAGGCCCTCATCATGACCGGCGAGGGGATCGACCGCCACAAGCGCCTCCGCGATCAGCTGAAAGCCTGGGGCTACGGCTCCTACGCCGAATACACCGCGGAGATCTGCAGGCGCTATCTGGAGATCGGCCTGCTCCCCCACACCAACATCGGCACGCTGGAGGGGTGGGAGCTCGAACTCCTCAAGCCCTACAACGTGAGCATGGGGGTGATGGTCGAAACGACCAGCGAGCGCGCCCATCTGCTCGCCCACAAAGCCGCGCCGACCAAAGCGCCCGCGCTCCGGCTCGCCACGCTGGAAGCGGCGGGGAGGCTCGCCATCCCCTTCACCACCGGCATCCTGATCGGCATCGGCGAGGCCCCCGAAGAGCGCATCGAAGCCCTCGCGGCCATCGCCGATCTGAACCGGCGCTACCGCCACATCCAGGAGGTCATCCTCCAGCCCCTCAACCCGCAGGCGGGCACCGCGATGGCCGGCTGGCCGCGCCCGGCGGACGCGGAGGTGGCCGCCCTCATCCCCGAGATGCGCCGCCTCATGCCGGGGGTGCACATCCAGATCCCGCCCAACCTGATCGGCGACCCGACCGCGCTCCTGAAGGCGGGGGCGGACGACATCGGCGGCATCGCCCCCGAGCCCGACTACATCAACCCCGATCGGCCCTGGCCCGCGCTCGATGCGCTCGAGGAAGCCCTCCGAAAAGAAGACATCGCGCTGCGCCCGAGGATGCCGATCTACGACGAGTACATCGCGGCCGGCTGGTG
>JAQBZT010000268.1 GCA_027622355.1 bacterium
TTCGGCCCGCCGGGCGATCGGAGCCTGAAACTCGTCTACAACCCGGTGGGAGATTACCTTCCCCCGCCGCAGGCAGCCCTCGAGGCGGACTACAGGCGCGAACTCGGCGAGCGGTTCGGCATCCGCTTCAACGAACTCCGCACCATCACCAACATGCCCATCACGCGGTTCGCCAGCTACCTCAAGGCGGGCGGCAAGATGGAGCGCTACATGGCGCTCCTGCAGGGGGCCTACAACGCCGCCACCCTCGATGGCCTCATGTGCCGCCACCTCATCAGCGTCGGATGGACAGGCACGCTCTACGATTGCGACTTCAACCAGATGCTCGACATGGCGATTGGCAACGGGCATCCGCTCAAACTCTGGGACACGCGCGCGGAAGACCTCATCGGCCGGGACATCACCGCGGGCAACCACTGCTACGGCTGCACGGCGGGCGCCGGCTCCTCCTGCGGCGGCGCGCTGATCTGACTCCTCTTCCGCAAAACCCACCGATTTCCAGTCCTTCCCCGAATTGCGCCCCTCCGCCCGGACACCGATATTTGAGATAGGGAAGCTGCGGGTCGGCCCGGACACGCGACTCTCCGGTACCTCTTCCGGGAGCAGAGTTGCCCACGGGCGAGAAGGGATACCTTGTCATCGTGAAAGTGCCGAAAGATATTTTCGGTCAGGAGACGGGCGAGATCCGCGTCTGGTTTGACGCCGCCCTCATCCCCACCGAAGCCACCGTCGAGAATGCGATCTTCTTCGGCGATGTCACCGGCCGCCTCCGCCGGGCGTTCATCGGCGGTTCCTTGAAGGAAGGCAGGGGACGAATCCCCGCAAATTAGGCGCAGGCCGCGGGTTTATCGCATCCCGCCGGACAAGGTACACTGGCCGCTCTGCCCACCACGCGCAACGGAGAGCAGCCTCATGCCCCTTGTCCTCAACGCAGCGATGCTCGCCATCCTGGCCTACGCCCTGGGCTCGCTCTCTCCCGCCTATTTCGCCGGAAAAGCCCGCGGCCTTGACCTGCGCTTCGAGGGCCGCGAAACGCTCGATGCGAGAAATGCGGGTGAGATCCTGGGGCTCCCGTCGGGCGCCCTGGTATTTATCGGGGATGTCCTCAAGGCGCAGATCGCCATCGGACTGGCGCTTTATCTGGGAAATTCCCCGCTCGCCGTCGTGGGGGCTTCACTCGGTGTGGTGGCCGGGCATCTGTGGCCCCTCTATCACGGCTTCTCGGGAGGAGATGCGCTGGCGCCCGCGGCAGGTGTGCTCCTCGCGGTGGCCCCTTGGACGCTGCTCATCGCCTTCACCCTGCTGACGCTGCTTGCCTGTATCGTAGGGCGGATCGCCTACTCGGAGATCGCCACGGCGGCGCTGCTGCCGGGGGTGGCGCTTCTGGCGGAAAAGGGGCGGCTCGACACGCTCGCCATCGCCATCGGCCTCGCTCTTATCCTCATCGCCGCCCGCCGGCGGGAGGTGGAGATCCTCCTCGGAATACGGAAAAGAGAAGAAGCCTCCGAGGAGGAGACGCCCGGCTCGGGCTAGCGCGCCGCGGTCATTTTCCCCGCCTCCGAAGCAGCTCCCCGCCCGGTGAAATCGGAATGCACAAACCGGAAAGATTCCTCCTGATTCTTCCGGGCCGGAGCGCCCCGCCGCTGGAACGGAAAATTCCTTCGCGCTATATTGCCTCCTCGCGCCGGAGCCTCGCGGCGCACATTTTTTCGCTTTATTCAGCACATTGGAGATTTTGCCGTGGCGGACTTCGTAACGGGCCTGATCAAGCGCTATGCGGCGGACGACCGCTTCACCATGGAGCCCGACCCGGCGGGCAAGGGCATCAAACTCCGCATGAACGAGAATTGCTGGATGGAACTTGAAAAGCTCGACGATGCGGGCAAGCTGCGCATCAGCTTTGCCACGATCGACCGCTACATGAACGAAGACATCGAACACGCCATCCTCGACAGCAAGGACCCGATTGACGATTTCGTCTACGACGGCATGGAAGAGTCGGGCGAGGAGGAAGAGCACGAGGTCAAACACTACCACGACGACGCCTTCCGCTACGCCATCGAACTCGACCTCGACAAGGCGGGACTCGACGCGCAGGCCGCCCGCGTGCTCGATGGCCTCTTTCTCACCTTCGAGGAATACGCCGAAAAGGATTGAGTTCTTTCACTCCCCGACCAGTTGCACCTCCACCCGCCGTTCGCGCGGGCGGTTGTCGAAATCCACGAGCACGATTTGCTGCCAGGTGCCGGTGACGGGGGCGCCCTCCTGGAAGGGCAGCGCGACGCCCGGGCCCATCAGGGCGGCCCGCACATGGGCGAAGCCGTTCCCGTCCCCCCATCGCGCATCATGGGCGTAGGCGATCTCCTCCGGCGCGATGCGGGCGAGGGCGTCTTTCAGATCTTGTATTACGCCGGGTTCAAATTCGATTGTCGTGATCGAGGCGGTCGAGCCCGGAACCGAAACCGTAAAAATTCCCGCGCGCATCCCGCTTTGATTAATTGCACCTTCCACCTCGCCCGAAATGTCGTGGACATCGGAAAACCCTTGCGCATGCACAATAAAACTGTGTGAAAAACAGGCCACCCTCGTTCTCCTTCCTGCCGATACCGGCACAACCCCTGTGAAACGGTTCACACTCCGGCAATTTTCATCTCACGCTTTCGGATCATAATGTGAAGTCTGACACAGTGAAGAGTGGCTATTTTTGTTTATACTCAATCCATGTGACGCATACACTCCATCCACCTGGATCATTGGGAGCCCGCCAATGAATACGGCAGATTTGAAATCGCGCGTTTCCGGGATCCTCGATTCGCTCTTGCCGCGTCTCTACCAGATATCCGACCACATTTTTCAAAACCCCGAAATCGGCTACGAGGAAGAGAACGCCTCCGCCTGGCTGACGAGCTTTCTCGAAGACAACGGCTTTTCCGTCGAGCGCGGCGCCGGCGGCATTTCCACCGCCTTCAAGGCGCGAGCGAGCGGCATCGAGGCCGGCCCGTCGATCGGCATCATCAGCGAGTACGATGCGCTTCCCGGTCTCGGACACGCCTGCGGCCACAACGTCATCGCCACCATGGGCATCGGTGCGGCGGCGGCGGTTGCCTCCCTGATCCACGATTTGCCGGGCTCCGTCGTGAGCCTGGGCACCCCGGCCGAGGAGGCCGGCGGCGGCAAGATCAGGCTTGTCGAAGCCGGCGTGTTCAAGGATGTGGACGCCGTGATGATGGTGCATCCTGCGGAATACACCCAGATCTCCCGGCCCTCCCTCGGCCGCGTCACCCTGACGTTGAACTTCATCGGAAAGGCTTCTCACGCGGCGACAGCCCCCGAAAAAGGGATCAACGCCCTTGATGCGCTGGTGACGGCTTACCAGAACATCGGTCTTTTGCGGCAACAGTTGCCACAGGACGCCCGGATCCACGGCATCATCACCCACGGCGGCGAGGCCCCGAACGTGATCCCCGATCGGGCGGTTGCGCAATTTTCGGTCCAGTGCCTGGACAAGGATTATCTCCCCGAGCTCGTGAAACGGGTGAAGGCGTGCGCCGAGGGTGCGGCCATCGCGCACGGGGCAAAAGTGGAAATCGAGGAGGGCGCTCTCTCCTACGCGCCCGTGAAGCACAACCGGTCACTGGGAAAATTGTTCGAGAACAACCTTCGGGCGCTCGGCGAGACGCCCGACCCCGAGGACAGCACGCTGATCGGCGGAAGCACGGATCTCGGCAACGTCAGCTGGATCGTGCCGGCGATTCACCCCTATCTTCGAATGGTCCCCCCTAACGTGCCGTTCCACACCAAGGAATTCCGGGAGGCCGCCGGGGGGAAGCCCGGCCGGAAGCTTCTTCGCCTCGGCGCGATGGCCATGGCGATGACCGCCATCGATCTGCTCTCCTCTCCGGACGACATGAAAAATGTCCGGGAGGAATTCGCAAAAGAAGGGAATCTGTCCGCCGTGCCATCGCCGGAAACCGAACCGGAAGAAAAACATTCGGAGGCAAAAAACGAAAAAAAGAAAAACC
>JAQBZT010000269.1 GCA_027622355.1 bacterium
CGCGCACGAGGGGTTGGATGGTGGGGCTGTTCGAAAAATATTGGCCCCCATTATATGCTTCTCCCGTGTCCTGCGGAAGGGGGAGCGGGCTTGGCGGAGGGGAGGGAGAAGCCGATGCTGGAAGCCCGGGGCGCCGCGCAGAAGGGCACCTTTCGGATTCGGCCGATGATCCCGGACGATCTGGGACAGGTTCTGGTCATCGAGCGGGCCTCCTTCTCTCTTGCCTGGTCGGAATCGGCGTTTCGCCGGGAGCTGGACATCATCCCGAACTCCTATCTATCGGTGGCCGAGGGGGCCGTGGATGGCGGGGACGGCACTCCCGTGGTTCTCGGCTACACGTGCTGGTGGCATGTGGTCGATGAATGCCATATCACCAACTTCGCGGTGGCCCCCTTCGCCCGGCGGGGCGGGGTGGGGGATTTTCTGCTGAAAGGGCTTCTGGAGGAGGCCCGGCGCCTCGGCGTCCGGCGCGCGACGCTGGAGGTGCGGATGGGCAACGAGGCCGGCATCGCGCTCTACACGCGAAACGGGTTTACCTCGATTGCGATTCGCAAGCAGTATTACCCGGACAACCGGGAAGATGCGCTCGTGATGTGGAAGGAAGAAATTTAGGCATCGATTCGATTGGGGTATGGTACCATCTGCGAAAGTTCCGGCGCCCGGTTCTGTTTTTGAGATGCGGAGAAGCTGAGTGAATGGGTGACGTGCAGATTCCGGACATCATCGTAGCGGGGGTTCTCCTTTTTTTCTTCCTGAGAAGCATCTTCCGGGGGGCGATCAAGGAGTTTTTCTCCCTGCTGGGCCTGGGGGGCGGCTATTTCACCGCGTCCCGCTATGGCGACATCGCGGGCCAGTTCATCATCGATCGGCTCGACGCGGGCGAGTGGATGTATCCCCTGAGCCGCACCGTAATGTTCGTCCTGACCTGGATCATTCTCAGTCTTGTGGGAACCATGGTGTCCAAACTGGCCAAGGGGACCAGCATCGGTTTTTGGAATCGTATGGGAGGCGGGGTTCTCGGCCTGGCCAAGGGGGCGCTTCTGGCGGCCGTCGCGATCCTGGTCCTGGACGCCTATCTCCCCGGTTTTGTCCCCCGGGATGAGAAAAGCCGTTTGGTCCCCTACATCCGGCGAGGGGGCGTGCTGATCAGCCAGATGGTGGGGGGAGATGCGAAGAGGAAACTCGAGGAGTTGAAAAAGAAGGTCGGCTCCGCCAAGGATCGCCTCCCGGAGATTCCCTCTTCCGGGAAAAACGATCGGCCCGCGAATCAGTAAACGAAGCCCTGGCGGAAACCGGGATCAGTTGGCCCGGGCCTGTTGCCGTTGTTGTCTGGATGTACCCGCCGGAGTATCTTCCAAATCATCGTCTGAAGATTCATCGAGCAGTTTCGGTGCGTTTTCAAGCGCTTCTTGCTGGGCTCGCTGCCTCTCCAATAGTTCCGCCTGGGCCTTGACGGCGGCCTCCGCCCGGAGTTCGGCTCTCCGGGCTTCGTTGTCCAGCGTTTTGGTGGTGCGGACAATCGCTTGCGCTATCGCCAGGGTGAACCGGGTGGCGAAATAGGCGAGTGCGGCATAGCCGACCACCGGATAGATGGCGTCCAGAACTTTCCGGGCTTCGGACCACAAGACGGGAAATATTTGGAGGATGTCAGTTAGCATTGCCCATGTCCGGCGGATGGGGAGAGTGCCGTCTTCAGCCTGCCTCAACCCAGGTAAGGTACCGTTTTGTCCTGTCCGCCTCAAGTGCCTCTGGGAGAGAAAGCTTTTTCGCTCCCCTCGGCAGGGTTTTTGACATGCCGGCGGGACCGGTCCTCGGGAAGGGTCAGACGGGCCAGTTTTCCATATTCCAACTCATCTCCCAGAAGAGGTATTCGTACCTTGTCCCGGAGAGGAAACGCTGGCGCATCTTCTCTTGTTCGGCCCTGCCCGCGGCGCTGGCCGCGGCATCGAGAATCTCCCGCAGCCATCCGGCCAGCCGGTGGAATTCCTCCGAGGCGTACATCTCGATCCACTCGCGGTAGAGCGGAGCTTCCGCCGGCGCGCCGCGCGCCGCGAGCTCTTCTCCGATGAGGGCGTAGTCCCACTGGCAAGGGAGCATGGCCGCGGCGATTTCGCCGAAGGTGCCGGACCAGGCGGCTTCCAGAAGATAGTTGGTGTATGCGCGGCAAGCGGGTGCCGGCCGGGTGGTTTCCATCTCTTCCCTTGAGATGCCGAATTTGGCGGCGAATCCCCTGTGAAGTTCCATCTCGGTGTTGAGGGTGGCGTTCAGAAGGTCGGCGAAGCGGCCCATCTCGGGAAGCCGGGGCGCCTTGGCCACCGCGAGGGCAATGACGCGGCTGTATTCGATGAGGAAGATATAGTCCTGGCACATGTAAAACCGGAAACGATCCGCCGGCAAGGTTCCGTCCCCGATTCCCCGGACGAAGGGATGGCCATGGATGGCTTTCCAGAGCGGCTCGGCCTCCCGCCGCAGCGTTTCGCTGAAGGAGCTCATTTCTCCCGCGTCCGTCTCACAGGTTGTCGAGGATTTTCTTCGACCGGCCTTTTTCCAGTGTCTCCTGGAAGGACTCGCCAAGGTCGAGCCCCAGATTCTGAGCCCGCTTCTGGGCCCAAAGGCCGATATTCCGGTCGTCCTTGTAAAAAGAATCTTTTCGCGAATCGGAAGGTTTGAACTCATCCAGGCGCTGCGTTTCACTCTTGTGCGAGCTGAACCGGGACATCATCTTGCGGAGCCGCTTTTCGCCGCAGCTCCGGCAGGTGAGCTTCCGCCGGTCGGAGGGCTTCATCACAAGATGCCCAGAAATGAAGCCGCAGGCTTCGCACTCATATTCGTAAATAGGCATCCTCGGCGCTCCTAGCTCCCGCTCTGCTCCGTTGTCATCTCCGCACCCAGCAGACGCATCCGCTCGGTGAAGTCTGGAAAGGTTACCGCCATCGCCTCGGCCGTGTCGACTGAAACCCCGTTTTTGGCGGCCAGACCCGCCACCGCGGCGGCCATCACGATGCGGTGATCGCCCAACCCCGGCGCTTTTCCCCCAGAGAGCCCTCCGCCGCGAACGATGAGGCCGTCGGGCAGTTCCTCGGCGCTTCCCCCCAGTGCTTCGAGGACCATCCGCATCCCGGCGATCCGGTCGGTCTCCTTGATCCGGGCCTGGGGCACGTTCACCAGGCGGGTTTCTCCCTCGCCGAGAGCGCCGAGCACCGCCATGACGGGGAGGAGGTCGGGCGTGGCGTTCAGATCGAATTCGCCGCCGCGGAGCGCGTGGCCGCGGACGCGGATCCCCCCTGCTTCTTCGGCGACCTCGGCGCCCATCTCGGCCAGCATCGTGAAGATGGCCTTGTCCCCTTGCGGATCGTTCATGTCGAGCCCCTCGAGGAGCACGTCCCCTCCGGGCAGAGCGCCGGCGGCGGCCGGGAAGGCGGCCGAACTGAAGTCTGCCGGAACCTCGATGTCGAACCCTGAGAGCGCCTGTCCCCCGGGGACGCGGAAGCGGGCGTAGCCCTCCCGCTCATATGCAAGCGACAAGCGATCGAGCCACCACAGGGTCATGTCCACATAAGGTTTTTCGTTCAAGTTTACCGGCTCGATGATCGATTCGGTTTTGCCGAAGGGTGCGTTGACCAGCAGGCTCGAGGTGAACTGACTCGTGGAGCCCTCCACGGATGTTCGGCCACCCCTCCAGGGGCCGCCGACGGTGGCGGGAAGGCGGCCGTCCCCGTTTTCCGAGCGGGTCCGCGCCCCGAGCCGGGAGAGGGCATCGAGCAGAGGGCCCATCGGGCGCCGCCGCGTCTGGGCGTCGCCGTCGAATCGCGCATCCCCGCCGGGGAGCAGCGCGGCCGTCCCCAACCCGATCCGGCAGCTGGTGCCCGAGTTGCCGACGTCGATCACTCCCGACGGAAGCCTGGGAGTCCCCCCGAATCCCTCGACGGTCCATAGCCGCTCTTCCTTCTCGATTTGCGCGCCGAGGGCGGCGTAGACAGTGGCGGCCGAGTGCCCCTCAT
>JAQBZT010000270.1 GCA_027622355.1 bacterium
ATCTCATAGCGCCGGTAGCCGGCCCCTTCGAGCATCCGGTCGCGAAGCCCCCACATTTCGAGCGCGGTGTCCTCGTCCGGGAGCCCCGCCAGCTCTCCGCGGGCCTGCCGGGCGTGAAAGGCGGTGCCGGGCTCGATGGTGAGTTCGTAGGCCGAGAGGTGCTCGGGCCCGAGCGCGATGGCGGACGCCAGATCGGCCTCCGCGGCGGCAATATCCTGGAAAGGGATTCCGAACATCAGATCGAGCGAGATGTTTCCGAATCCGGCGGCGCGGGCGGAGCGGAACGCGGCGCGGGCTTCCTCGCCCGTATGGACGCGATCAAGGCGGCGGAGAGCGGCGTCATCGAAGGTCTGCACCCCGATGCTGATCCGGTTCACCCCCATCTCCCGCAGCATCTCGAAGCGCCCGGCGTCGGCCGCCCCGGGATTGGCTTCCACCGTGATCTCGGCATCGTTCTCAAGGCCGAAAAGCCGGCGGATGGTTTCAAGAATGCGGCCGGTTTCCGCCGGGGGAAAAAGAGAGGGGGTGCCGCCCCCGAAGAATACGCTCTGAACCGATCGCCCGCCGAGACGATAGGCGCGCGCGCGGGCCTCCAGTTCGGCGATCAGCGCTCCTGCGTAGTCCGCTGCCCAGTTGTCCCCGGCGTGGCCTTTTTCGAGGAGGGTGTCCAGGGCGTAGGAGTTGAAGTCGCAGTAGCCGCACTTGTGGATGCAGAAGGGAAGATGGATGTAGAGCGATAGGGGTGGCATCTGCGGGGCCTCCGCGGCACGGGTTTTCCGGTCCGCCAACATGCCACCTTTCCGGGGCCCCCACAATCCTTGGGCGGCGGCGGGAGTTCCCCGGAAACCGGGGCTCTTGCATTCCCCCGGAGGCGGGTGTACAAATTCGGAAGTTACGATATTTCGTTTCTATCTTTGAAGGCGAATCGTGTTAAATAGTTGTTTATAGATAAATTAGGAGGTTCCATGCCCACGCGTAATTTGAGTACCGAGGAGCGATATCGCGTCATTTTGCGGATTGGCCATGTCCTCAACTCGAGCCTCGACATGGATGTGGTCCTTGGCCGCGTGGCGACGGAGCTGGAGTCCCTTTTCCCGCTCGACCATGTGGCCCTCCTGATCGTGAATCCGGACGGGAAGACCTATACCTGGACGAACATCACCCGCGGGGGCGAGACGGTGGACCTTCCCGGAAGGGACGTCCCCGTCAAGGGCGGGGCGCTCGGCTGGCTGATGGAGCATCGCGACGAGCCTTATCTGATTTACCACGACCTTCAGGAAGAGCGCCCCTTCGCGGAAGATGAGATCGTCTTCAAGCGCGGGATCCGCAGCGGCATCCGCGTTCCCCTGGTCATCCAGGACAAGGTGTTCGGCGAGCTGGCGGTGGCCAGCACGGAGCCCGGGCAGTTCACCTCCGAAATGGGGGAGTTTCTCGTGCAGGTGGCGCCCCATATCGCGACCGCCGTGGCCAATGCGCGCGCCTACCGGCAGCTGGATGACCTGCGCGAGACGCATTTCAACGAGGCGCTCTGCCTGCGCGAGGAGCTGAAAACGGTCCACAATTTCGAGAACCTCATCGGCAACAGCCGGGCGATCTCCGCGGTGAAGGACATGATCCGCCGCGTGGCCCCGTCGGAGGCGACTGTGCTCATTCTGGGGGAGACCGGAACGGGGAAAGAGCTCGTCGCCCGCGCCATTCACAATCTGAGCCAGAGGAAGGACCGCGTTCTCGTGAAGGTAAACTGCGCCGCGCTGCAGGACACGCTCTTGCTGAGCGAGCTTTTCGGCCATGAGCGGGGCGCTTTTACGGGCGCCATCGAGCGGCGGATCGGCCGCTTCGAGCTGGCCCACAAGGGGACGATCTTCCTGGATGAGATCGGCGAGATATCCATGGAAGCTCAGGTGAAGATACTCCGCGTGATGCAGGAGCGGGAGTTCGAGCGGGTGGGCGGCACCCAGACCCAACGGGTGGACGTGCGCATCATCGCCGCCACCAACCGGGACCTTGAGGCCGAGGTCCAGGAGGGAAAATTCCGGAGCGATCTCTATTTCCGGCTCAACGTGATTCCGCTCCACGTTCCGCCCCTTCGGGAGCGCAAGGAGGACATCCCGTATCTGGTCGAATATTTCATCCGCAAGCACGCCCCGCGCATGAACCCGCGCGTCCGCGGAGTGGACCGGAATGCGATGGACAGACTCGTGCGGTACGACTGGCCGGGGAACATCCGCGAGCTGGAAAACGTCGTCGAGCGCGGGCTCGTCCTGGGGACGGAGGAAATCCTTCTTTTCGACAAGCAAAGGCTGGGCGACATCCCGGAAAAAGAGGGGGAAGAAGAGCTCACCTCGCTCGAAGAGTATGAGCGGCGGTACATTTTGCGCGTCCTCGAACGCACCGGCGGCATCGTATCCGGCGAGCGGGGCGCCGCCCGCATCCTCAGCGTCAAGCCCACCACCCTGCAGAGCCGGATGAAAAAGCTCGGCATTCGCCAGAACGGCCGGAGCCGGAAAGCCCAGATCGCCGGAAAGGCCTGATCCCGCCCCATCCCTCCCCACGGAATCCTCGTTTTTATGGGCAGTGGCCGACAATTTGGCAACGATATATCGTTAAGTTACGATATATCGTTCAAAAAGCGGCCCCCCCGATTTCGGTCTGTCCATGTAACTAATTGAATTCAATTAATATATAGCTATTCATGGAATTGGCACGTTATTTGCTTGTATTGAAAAGTGAAAAGCATGCGCTGGCCATATGTCGTCGGACGGTGTTCAACAATCGAACTTTTCCGCCGGGCGATCCGGCGCGGAAAAAGAAAGAAAGAAGAGGTGAATCATGGAAATTCTGTTGGCCGTAACAAGCGTGACATTCGTTGTGGGGTTCTCGTTGGCGCTGCCCTATCTCTCCTGGAAGCTGGCCGAGAGTGCAATTCCCCTGGCGCGGGACTACCGGCATCCGGTGAACGCCGAGGGGAATCGCCCGCTCGGCCAGCTCAATCGCCTGCCGGAAGAGGAAGCGGCAGAGCCGATGCGGAAGGCCGCGTAGGAAGGTTTTCGGACAAATACTGCCTTCCGAGCGGGAGGCCCAAAATAAAAGAAAGGGGTCAATCATGGAATTCTTGCTGAATATTGCAATCGTAGCGCTGACGGTCGTCGTTTCGTGGCTCTTCCTGTGGGCCATGATGACGCGAGCCGTAATTTCGAACGCCCGGACCGAGGCCGAAATCGGCGACCCGGCGGAGATTCTCGCCGAACGCCGGCGCCTGAACGCGCAGCTCGAACAGGACATCTTCCGGCAGGCCGCGTAAGTTCCGCCGGCCGAAGGGAAAAGGAGAACATCATGTACAAAAATGCTTTGATTGCGCTGGATGGAACGAAGAGCGCCGAGGTTTCGATTGACGAGTTGATCCAGATGGCGCCCGCCGTGGAAAAGGTGCACCTCCTTCTGGTGGAGCATCCCATTGCGAATGCCTTCCGCCTCGAGGGCTACATCGTCTATTCGGATCAGATCATGGAGGCCCGGAGGCGGAGCGGAATCGAATATCTTGAATCTTTCCGCAAGTTGCTGGAGAAGATCGGCTTCGAGGTGTTGCTTTCGGTGCGCTTCGACGACTCCGCCACTGCGATTGCGGCGGTGGCCCAGGAAACCGGTGCCGACCTCGTCCTGCTTGGCGGCGCTGAGGGCGGTTTCTTCACGGGACCGGCCGGGCTTTCGCATCTCGCCCCCCGGGTGGCCCAGAAAGTGGACGCCGCCGTCGTGGCGGTCCAGTCGAAAAAAGAGAAGAAAGCGGCGTAAGCCGCACCGCCCACGTGTCACAAGGCGATGAACCCTTTTTCTCGCCTCTGTGTCCAAGGATGTGAAAGAAGGAATCTTGGAAGTTGAGAACGATTTCTTGAAGACGGGGATACGGGTTTCCCGAAAATAACTTCAAAAATG
>JAQBZT010000271.1 GCA_027622355.1 bacterium
CACACTCCCTCGATGAGGTGGAGGCCGCGGCTCGGACGGGGCGGCTGGAGGAGATTCTGATTGCCTCGGCCGCGGCGCTGGCCCACATTCCGGCCGTTTCGGTGCGCCCTGGGGCCGAGAAATCCCTGCGCAACGGGATGGCGCTGGGGTTGGAGGATATCGTTCTCGAGGGTGCGCTGCCGGGCGGCGAAAAGGTTCGCCTGCTCTCGGAGGGGGGTGATCTGATCGGGGTGGGGCGCCTTAATTCCCGGAAAATTCAGATGGGCCGAGGGAAATTCATCTCCCCTGAGCGGATCTTTGCACAATGAACGGGCGGTACGCGCTGAGTTTACAATGCGAATCGCCTCCGTTAAGATTCAGCCGCTATGAACGGAGACTTTAAACTAAGAGTGTTCCGGAGAGCCGGACACGCGAATTGGAGGAAGTAGAGAGAATGCCCCTTTCGAAGGTACGAAAAACAGAAGTCATTCAGGAATATCGGACACATGAAGGAGATACGGGTTCACCCGAGGTCCAGGTTGCCATTTTGAGCGAGCGGATCACCTATCTGACCGATCATTTCAAGACGCACACGAAAGACCACCATTCCCGGAGGGGATTATTGATGCTCGTGGGGCAGCGGCGGCGTCTTCTCGATTATCTCAGGGAGAAAGATATCAGCCGCTACCGCAACATCATCGAGCGCCTTGGCATTCGCCGCTAACATTCAATAATCTTTCAGAGGAAATCTCCTGATGCAGGCTATTCGCAAGGAAACATCCATTAACGGACATGTCCTCGCCTTCGAGACGGGCGAGATCGCAAAACAGGCCGGCGGCGCCGTCATGATGCACTATGGTGAGACCGCGGTCCTCTGTACGGTGTGCGCATCCGACTCTCCCCGCGAGGGAATCGACTTTTTCCCCCTGACGGTGGACTACCGCGAGGGCTTCTATGCGGCGGGCATAGTTCCGGGCAATTTCTTCCGCCGCGAGGGCAGACCCGGCGAGCGCGAGGTGCTGACCTGTCGCCTCATCGATCGCCCCATCCGCCCCCTGTTCCCCAAGACCTTCCAGTGCGAGACCATGGTCCAGATCATGGTGATGTCCTACGACCGGATTTGCGATTCCGACATTCTCGCGATCAACGGCACCTCGGCGGCGCTTCATATTTCGGACATTCCCTTCACCGGTCCTATCGGTGCCGTCCGCGTCGGGCGCGTGGACGGGCAAATCATCGTCAACCCCACCATCGATCAGCAGATTGAGAGCGACTTGAACTGCGTCATCGCCGGCACCGACGATGCCATCGTCATGGTCGAGGCGGGAAGCTTCGAGCTCTCCGAGGACGACTACATGGACGCCCTCGAAAAGGGCCACGCCGTCATCCGCGAGCTGGTCGCCCTGCAGAACGAGCTCCGGGCGCAGTGCGGAAAGCCCAAGCGCGAGGCCGAGGAACCCGAGATTGACAGTGCCCTCATGGCCCGGGTGCGCGAAATAGCCACCCCCCGGCTGCATGAGGCGGCGAAGATTCACGAGAAGCTGCCCCAGTACGCCGCGATGGGCAAGACCAAAAAGGCAGTCGTCGAGGCGCTGGTCACCCAGGATGAGGACAGCCCCTCCGCCAAGGACGTCAAGGAATACTACGGAAAAGTGGAGAAGGACGTTTTCCGCAAGCTGATTCTCGATACCGGCGTACGGGCCGATGGGCGCGGGCTGAAGGATGTCCGCCCGATCACGATCCGCCTCAAGCCCCTGGCGCGGCCGCACGGGAGCGTGCTCTTCACCCGCGGGGAGACGCAGGCGCTGGTGACGGCGACGCTCGGCACCTCGGGCGACGCCCAGATGATCGACAATCTGGACGGGAAGGTCTATCGGCACTTCCTTCTGCACTACAATTTCCCGGGCTTCAGCGTCGGCGAAGCGAAGCCCAACCGCGGGCCCGGAAGGCGCGAGATTGGCCACGGCGCCCTGGCCTCGCGGGCCGTTCAGGCCGTCCTCCCTGATCAGGAAAGTTTCCCCTACACCCTCCGCATCGTATCGGACATCACCGAGAGCAACGGCAGCTCCTCGATGGCCACCATCTGCGGCGCCAGCATGGCGCTCATGGATGCGGGCGTTCCGATCACCTCCCAGGTGGCGGGGATCGCCATGGGCCTCATCTCGGACGGGGAAACGGGCAAGACCGCCATCCTGACCGACATTCTCGGCCTCGAAGACCATCTGGGCGACATGGACTTCAAGGTGGGCGGCACCCGCGAGGGCATTACCGCCCTCCAGATGGATATCAAGATCAAGGGGTTGAAATTCTCCTTGATGCGCGAGGCGCTGACCCAGGCGAAGGAGGCGCGCCTCCATGTCCTCGACCAGATGGACACCGTGATCGCCACTCCGAACGCGGAAATCTCCCCCTACGCCCCGCGTATTTTCACGATCCGGGTCCATAAGGATCGGATCCGCGACATCATCGGCCCGGGCGGGAAGGTCATCCGCGGCATCGTCGAGGAGACGGGCGCCCAAATCGACGTCGAGGACGACGGCACGGTCTTCGTCTCCTCCACCGATCAGGCCAGCGCCGAGCGGGCCATCGAGATCATCCGCGAGTTGACGCAGGAAGCCGAGCCCGGCCGCATCTACTACGGCACGGTGCGGAAGATCATGGATTTCGGCGCCTTCGTCGAGATATTCACCGGCACCGACGGGCTGGTGCACGTCAGCCAGATCGCCCAGAAGCGGATCGCCAACGTGACCGATGTTCTCAAGGAGGGCGACCAGGTGCTGGTCAAGTGCCTGGAGGTCGAGGGTAACGGCCGCATCCGCCTCTCGATGAAGGACGTGAAGGAAGAAGATTTGCCCGAGGAGTGGAAGCAGCACTACGCACCCGTGAGCTGATCCTCCGGCCTGCGAACAAAACAAAACCCGGCGCTTCCACAGGGAGCCGCCGGGTTTTTTGTTTTTCAGAGGGGCTATTTCGTGCCGAGGGATCTCATTTCCTTGAGGGCCTCGCGGATCACCTTCTCGGCGATGATCTCGCCCGGCACGTGGTATTCGTCCCGTTCGATACGCTCGCGGATCTCATCGACAAGCTCCTGGCGCACGTCGGCGATCTCGGCAATGGCCTTCTGGATGCGGCCCATGATTATCGCCTTGTCGCTGACGTCGATCTTTTCTCCGGCGGATTCGGAGACGGAGTGGGCCGTCGGGGGTGTTTTTCCGCCCTTGGCCTTGTCCGCCTCCTGCTTTCGGCGGAGGGAGTCGGTGTAGGCTTCGCCTGTGAACTTTCGCCTGATCGGATCGATGACCACAGCGATTCCCCTTCCAGTGGGCGTTTTCAGTGAGCGGTTTCAGCCGCCTGCCTACAGAAGGCCTTCGAGCACCCGGCTGGCGGCGTCTTGAATCTTAGCGCGGATTTCCTCGCGGTTCTCCTGAGTCAGGGCCACGAGAAGCTCGCCCGTGTCCTTTCGGACGATGATATCCGTTTCCCCCGCGGCGTCTTTCGAAAGGGCCAGCCCCAGGCTCTCCAGAAAGCGCCCGAGCGGAGGCACATCTTTCTCTGCGGCATCAGCCCCCGAGGACTTGAGGAGCAGATCGGCAAATCGGCCCGAGAAGCGCGCGATCTGCTCGGTCCGATCCCCGGAGAGGAGGTCAGGCTTGGAGCGGGCGTTTTCCGCCCCGGCCGCCTCGCGCGCCGCCTCGGAAATGTTGATTTCCGTGTCGGGCGCGGGCACCTCGCTGACCCGTGCATCGGCGATGCGCTCTCCGACGCGCTGCTGTCGGAGATAGCTCCGCGTCACAGATTGGGCCAGATACGGCGTAATTTTCAAGGAGGCCCTCCCGTGCGATGGCCGCCAAAGGCAAAGATATGA
>JAQBZT010000272.1 GCA_027622355.1 bacterium
ATGGTCCGCCGCATCTACAATCCCGCGCAGTATGAGAGTTACCAGGGTCTGCTCCCCATGAACCGGTTCATCACGACGGCGGCGATTCTGCTCTTCATCGCGCAGCTTCCCTTCGTCTTCAATTTCTTCTGGAGTCTATTCGCGGGGAAGAAGGCCGCAGAGAACCCCTGGGAGGCCACGACGCTCGAGTGGACGACGCCCTCGCCGCCGCCGCACGGAAACTGGCCGGGCGCCGTTCCGGAGGTCCACCGCGGGCCCTACGACTACAGCCTTCCGGGAGAGGCTTCCGATTGGCTGCCGCAGAACCAGCCGGACCGGGGCGCGGCCAGCGCCCGCGGCTGAGAAAAGCGCCCGCGGCTGAGAAAAACGCCCGCGGCTGAGAAAAGCGCCGGCAGTTAGAAAGAAGGAGAACAGGGATGCGTTCCGCGCATGCGGCAGAAACGGGAGGCTCCGGATTCGCTTCCTCCGCCAAGCTCGGCTTGTGGTGGTTCCTCGCATCCGAGATCATGGTCTTCGGAGGGGTGGTCGCTTCCTATTTTCTTCTCCGGCTCGCCGGGCCGGGATGGGGCGACGATATTGCGCACAACAGCACCCTTCTCGGGACCATCAACACCATCGTCCTCCTGACCAGCAGCTTTACGATGGTCGAGGTGCATGCCGCCTGGAACCGCCGCGATGCGGATGCCTTCCGCCGCTTTCTGGGGCTGACGATTGTCCTGGGCCTCGTCTTTCTCGTCATCAAGGGCTTCGAGTACGGCGCCCACTTCCGGGAGGCGATATTCCCGGCCAAATCCCTCTTCTGGGCTTTCTACTACGGGATGACGGGGCTGCATGCGCTGCACGTGCTGGCCGGCATCATCGCCAACGTTTCGCTGCTGGTCGTGGCGTGGCGGCCCGAGGGGCTGATGCGTTTCGGTCACCGGGCGGAGATGAACGGCCTCTACTGGCACTTTGTGGACGTGGTCTGGATCATTCTGTTCCCGCTGCTCTATCTCGGATAGAGCGGGAACTTCAACCGGGAAGACGACATGGCGCACTCAGAATCCTCTCCGCCGAGCAACTTTCTGATCTGGATCTACCTTCTCGTCCTGGCGCTGGCCTCGGTGGGCGCCTCCATTGTTTTCCCGAGCGGGATCGCCGAGGGCGCCATCATCGCGCTCTCGGCGGCGAAGATCCTTCTCGTCGCCCTCTACTTCATGCACCTGCGCATCGAGCGCCTTTTCATCCATCTGCTGGCGCTCGTCCCCCTGTTCTTCGTGATCGTCCTTTTTCTCGGCCTGGCCCCGGACATCATCTACGGCAAATAGTCCGGCTCGCCCCTGAGGTGAAGGGGCGGGTATACTCCTCCCGCAAAGTTTGCGTCCGGATATCCCGTTTCGAAGGGTGGTGCGCATGTCGGAGATGGAGCGCGTCTTCCGCCAGGGAAAATTGAACGAGGTGGCCCAGCTTTTGGCGAACCCGGCCCGCTCGGGCATCTATCTCACCCGGGCGCGCATCCGCGCCATCGCCGGGGAGATGGGCCTGCGGGCGGGAGTTCAAGGCCGCGCGCGGATGATCGAAAACCTCTTCCGGGAGGCGGGCTCCGAGGGAAGGGCCGAGGCGCTGATCGCGCGTATCGAGGCGGAGGCCACCGCCTGGCTCCATCGCTACGGCGAATGGGCGCGCGCCTGCGCCCCCGGAAAAAGGGCCTGGCGCGAGTGGAAGATCAAGGCGCGCCAGCTGCGCTCTCAGCTGCGCAAAGCCAAAAAATGGGCCCGCAAGATGGGCGCCGACGCTTCTACCGAAAACTAGACCCCACTGTCTCAACAATCCCTGCTCAGACTATCGCAACACACTGTCTCAACAATCCTTGCCCAGACTATTTCAACAGCCCCTGAATGTGCTTCCGGTCCTCGAGGGCGAACTCCCGCGTCCAGGCGGCGAGCTTGCGGTAGAAGGGTGTTTCCGCGTCCTCCTCCACGCAGGTGGTCAGTATCGGCATCCACCGCAGGAGATGTTCGTCCAGAAAGCGGGCGGCCGAGGCGAGGTGGGCGCGGGCTTCCTCCGCATTCCTGGATCGCCAGGCGGCCGCCTCTCCCTCGGCGAGGTGGGCGAGAAACTCGAGCTCCACGCTGAGGTGATCCGGGGCCAGGATGCCCGCATGAGCGCCGCTCCCCAGACCCGGGTCGAAGCCCCGCGCGCGGTAAAAATCCACGACCCGGTCGGTGACGCCGGCGTTGAGGTGTCCGCTCTCATCGCAGATGGCGGCCTCGTAGGGCGGGCTCGAGGTGATGAAGAGCTGGGTGAAGTCCACCCGCAGGGCCTTCATGTCGCCCTCCCCCGGGGGCAGGGGGAAGTCATCGGGAAAGAGGAAGGCGTAGTTCGCCGCGAGAAAGGCGATCAGTTCAAGATCGGGCGGATCGAGAAGGCTCCGGGACTGCACGCGGTAGAGCCGAGCGCGGAGCGCCGCCTGCTCGATCCGCTCCTCGGGGGAGAGGCGCGCCCTCCTCGGGAAAAGGCTCATTCGGGGAGGTCGTAGGCCTCGCGCCGGGGCCGGTTCGGCCGAAGAAACCAGAGCGGGCGGCGAAGGCCGTCAGGGCCGGGCGCAGGCCGAGTCATCTCGAGCCATTTTTTATAGTGCGCGAAGCTCTTCTCGGTGTCGGCGTGAATGTCGCCGTAGCGATCGCCCGGCTGCGCCGGCTTCACCTTGACCCGCTGGTGCCAGCAGTGCATCCCGCTCACAGGATCTGGATTGACGGGGAAAGTCAGGTTCTGGTTGACGCCGACCTCGCGCCACCAGATGCGCTCGGTGTCGGGGTCCTCGCTCTTGAAGGGTTGCGCCCCGTGCAGCTGGCGCATCCGGTACTTCCCTCCGCCCTCCTCGTCGAGGGAGACGAGGGCGGAGGCGATCCGCGGGGCGCCCATCTCCTCGCTGAGGCGCCACCTTCCGAGGTGGTGGGCCATGGCGACGATGCCGGGCTTGAGGCCCTCCGTCGCCCAGCAGCGGGTGACGAAATGGCCGATCTCCGTCTCCACGCGCACCAGCTCGTTCGAGCGCACGCCGAGGCGCTCCGCGTCTTTCGGGTGAATCCAGAGCGGGTTGTTGTGGGTGATCTCGTAGAGCCACTTCACGGCCGAGCGCGTGTGGATCAGCGTGGCGAGGCGGTAGTTGGGCAAAAGGTCGAATTCGTTTTCCTCGCGCTTCATGTCGCGCCAGTAGACGTGGCTCTTCACGTGGCGCGGCAGGGCGTGCTCCGCCCACTTCCAGTCCTGCATCGTCTGGCTGAAGAACTCGAGTTTTCTGGAGGGCGTCTCGAAACCCGCGCGCACCTTTCCTTCGCTGAGGACGCCGACGATCTTCCCGTCCTTGACGGCCGCGCCGGTGGCGTCCACTTCGGCCCCCGCGCCCGCGCCGTTCAGCTCCTCCATGTGTTTTTCGTAGACGTTTTCCTCCACCGAGAAGACGCCGTACTTCCGCATGTAGGCGAGCGGGGTGAGGCCTTCTTTCCCGGCCGCCTCGGGAAGGCCCGGCACGCCGTTCTCGAACATCCACTGGTAGTACTCATCCACGGTGATCTTCTCGCCGGGCCGGTAGGGGCTCTCGAAATACGGGCGGATGCCGAGGCGGCCGTCGGGGTCGATCCGCCAAGAGAGCTCGATGAGGAATTCGTTCTCCTCCCACACCTCGCCCGGGTTGGTCTCGCGCGAATCCTCTACTTTGTGCCCCATCCGCTCGCGGGCGGTGCGCAGGACCGGCTGGCGGAAGCCCACCCAGCGGCCCGGATGGGTCTCCTGACTCTGGTTGTCGTGCCGCTCGGTGGCGATGCCCATCGGAAGAAC
>JAQBZT010000273.1 GCA_027622355.1 bacterium
AGGGCCCAGACGGCGTGCCCGGCGCCGATCAGGCGCGCCGCAAGCGCCTCTCCGAGATAGCCGCATCCAGCGATCAGAATCTGGGCCATAGACTTTCTTTATTCTGGGTGGAAATCGCCAAGAGGGGGAACCTTGCCGGAGAGAAGAACGGGAAGCTGATCGGGCATGATGCGCAGACTGTTGTAAAATGGGCCGAATTCGCCGTACCAGACGGAGGCCTCATCAAAGCGCATTTCGTACACGAGATCCTTGAAAACGATCGGGTCCGATGCAAAGAGGTAGACTCCCCATTCCCAATCGTCGATGCCAATGCTCCCTGTGATGATCTGCTGCACCTTTCCGGCGTACTTTCGGCCGACCATCCCGTGATCGCGCATCAGCATCTGGCGTTTTTCGATCGAAAGGGCGTACCAGTTTTTCTCCTCGCCGCGCCGTTTGCTCATGGGGTAGAAGCACAGGTAGCGGGAGGCGGGGATTTCCATGTACAGGCGTCCCTCGGTCCGCTCGCGCTGCTGGGCCATCTCTTTCTCCCAGCGGGCTTTCCAGGCGTCGCTGCCGGGTTCGAGCCCCTCTCCAATCAACTGGCCGTGGAGTTTGAGCGTCATTTCATACATGCCGAGTTCCAGAAAAGAGAGATAGGAAGTAGTCGGCTCCAGGTAGCGGAAAAACGCGAGGCGGCGAAAGCCGATCTCGGCCTCGTTCAACGCATCAAAGGTGGGCCGGAAGTGCAGAAGCAGGAGGTCGCCCTTATGCCCGAGTACGCTGAAAAGGGCGCTTTCACCCTTTTCCGGCTTCGAGCTGGCCTGAAGGTATCCGACGGCTTCGGCGAGCGCTTTTTCGCGCTCTTTTACGCCGCTCTCGCGCCAGGCGGCCCAGTCCATCTTGTAAATCTCGTGGAGGACCGCCCACCCCTCCAGCGTGGAGGGAACCAGAGCGGAATCCGGGTATTGCTTCATGTCATTGTACCCGCGTTGTCGGGAATCCTCTTGAAACGCCCGCCCCGGGGGACGCCCCCCGGGGCCATTTCTATATTCAATCGAAACCGCATCGCATGCAAACGCGGCCGGCGGCCGGGCTTATTTTTTACCGGCCGGCGGGATTTTTGGAAGCTTTCCGGTGGCGTCGGCCTCCTGGAAAATTCCATGGCACCGCACACAGGCGGCACGCGTGGAGAAGAGGAGGGGGACCAGTTCCCCGAGCGCATCCCGCCGAGCGGTGGCTTCCATCTTTTTCACAACCGCCAAAAGCGCATCCACTTCGGCATCGAAACGCTCTTGTGCGGCGCCCTCGCGGAGATTGCTGAGCCAGGGGATTGTTCCGCGCAGCCGCGCGATTTTTTCCCGGATGGCGTCCATACGCCCGGGAGTGGGGATCTCACCGTCAAGCCCCAGCGTGAAGATATCTTTTCCGAGGGCAGCGAGAAGTTTTTCCATCTCCCGCATGACTTCTTTGACCGATTCAAAATCATGCTCGAAGGAAAAATCGGCGAAGAGCGGGGCGGCGGCGGCGGGCCGGAGAATCACGCGGACCGCGTAGGGCCCCTTGGGGCCGAGGGTGAGGTTCCCGGCATAGGAGGTTTCTCCCTTCCCGTGAATTTCTGCCAGGGGAAATGTCCGCGACCAGGCGTTCTGGGTGAAGCGGATGGAGACCTGGAGGCCGGAGACGGATTTGTCGTCATCCGTTTTCACGATGGCCTGGAAGCGGTGGGTAAAGCCGGGAAGGCGCTTGTGATCGGCGCGCGTTTCTTTCCCCTTCCGGGAAGCGGGAAGGAGGGGAGGGGTGGAGATCAATTCGATGTGAAACGCCCCGGCTCTTGCCTCCCCCACCCGTTGGAGGACGTATCCGATCCGGCTGGTGTGGTGGGCGCGTGCGGGGGAAGCCGGCCAGCCGGCCAGGATGGCGAGAATGGCCAGCAGGGCGGCATGAAAGGCCGGGGGGGCCGGGCGACCCCGCAGCCGGAAGCGATTGGTTTGGGCCACAAACTTTCCATCCAGGATGTCGAGTGCAAAGGTATTAAAAACAATTATTTTCGGATTCTCTTCATGTCAGGAAAAGGGAACCTGAGGCAATGTCTCGCGTCCAACATGAAGAGCGGAAAATGCGGGACATATCATATGGTTCTTTAGGGCTATTGACTTCATCCCGGGGCTACTCTAATCCATTCAGGGGACTTTATTATCGGAATTGTAATTGCCGCCAGTCGCGCATTCCTTCGGTGATTGCGATAGGTGGTAACATGGTGCCTGCCGGATGATTCTTGTTCAGGATTCACACCGAGGTTTTTTATTTCAGCGAAAGGAGCAAGCATGCGAAGCAGATTTTTGGGGGTTGGGTTGGGCCTGATCTTGTCGCTGGCCGTGACGCCCTCCTTTGCCGCCTACAAGGGCGGTGCGGTGAGCGGCGGCGGTTCTATCTCAGGCAAGATTCTCTACGGCGGAGCGCCTGTCAGTCCCAAGAAGCTTTCGGCCAACAAGGACAAGGCGGTATGCGCCAAGTCGCCGATTTTCTCTGAGGCCTTGGTCATCAAGGGCGGCGGCCTCCAGTGGGCGGTGGTTTCTATCAAGGGCATCAAGTCCGGCAAGGAATTCCCGAAATCAATGGCGAACGCCGAAGTCGATCAAGCCGGCTGTGTCTACCTTCCCCATGTTGCCGTGATGCAGGCCGGCTCCCAGATCGTCATCAAGAACAGCGACGGTATCCTGCACAACGTGCACACCTATCCCGGAAAAACGGGCAATAAGACCGCCAACCTCGCCCAGCCGAAATTCAAGAAAAAGCTCAAGATGAAAAAGACTTACTTCAGCAAGCCGGGCATCGTCAGCGTCAAGTGCGACGTGCACGACTGGATGAGCGGCTTCATCGTGGCCGCGGATCATCCCTACTACGCGGTGACGGGCCCGGACGGCTCCTTCAAGCTCGATGGCGTTCCGGCCGGCTCCTACACCGTTGAGGTATGGCACGAGACCCTCGGCACCCAGACCATGAAGGTCACCGTGAAGGGCGGCGCCGATGCGAAGGCGGAACTGACGCTGAAGTAGCCGTTTCCCGTTTTCAAATTCAAGCCGCGGGGCTTCGGCCTCGCGGCTTTTTTTGTTTTCCTACTTTCGGGTTGCGAGCCGGTGGACGGCGCGGATGAGCTGGTCGATCTCCTTGTCGGTGTTCAGATAGTGGATCGACGCACGGACGGCGGGCGGCTCGGCGTCCACCGCCCGAAGAACGACCTTGTGTTTTTTCAAAAGAAGCGCCGCTGCCCTTTCGGCGTCCATCCCCCGGACGCGGAAGCCGATCAGACCCGACTGCACCGGCCGATCGGGCGGCGTCAGGCACGCCACCCCGCGGATGCCGGAAAGTCCATCAAGCGCCCTTTGCGCCAGTTGGAGAATCCGCCTCTCGATCGCCGCCGGGTCGCTCCCCCGCCAGATCGAAACCGCTTCGTTCAGCCCGCTGACAAGGGCGGGGCTCAGGGTACTGCTCTCGAAGCGGCGGGCGTCCGGGAAGGGCTCGAAGAGGAGGGACTGGAGCCGTTTCCTGCGGGCGGAGTGATAGCCCGCCTTTGCGGCATTCAGGGATTTTCCCAGCCCCCCCTGGCGCACGAACACCGCCCCGGTCCCCTGGGGGCCCATCAGCCACTTCTGGCCCGAGAGGGTATAGACGTCAGTGAAGGAGCGGCGGATGTCCACCGGTATCTGGCCGCAGGACTGGGCGCCGTCCACGGCGAGGAGCACTCCCGCCTTCCGGCAGATGCGTCCGATCCGGCCAATCGGCAGCCGCCGGCCCGCCAGCCAATCGATGTGGCTGATGCAAAAAGC
>JAQBZT010000274.1 GCA_027622355.1 bacterium
CCCTGCTCCTGGAAAAGCCCCTCTCCCTCGGAAACGCCTTGCGAAATGTTCGGAGACTGGTTGCCAATGGCGGTCACGATGGCGCAGGTATCGCAGTCGAAGCCGTAGGCCGCGTTGTCGTACCCGATTTCCCGGATGGTTTCGCGGGCCAGTATCTTGGCATCGTAATGGGCCTTGGTGGTAATCTCGCCGGCGATAAAGACAATTCCGGTCGTAAGGAGGGTTTCGCAGGCAACCCGCCCGTTCGGATCCTGACGCAGGATCTCATCGAGGATGGCGTCGCTAATCTGATCGGCCATTTTGTCCGGGTGGCCTTCGGAGACGGACTCCGAGGTAAAGATAAATTCGTCGAGATGATTTAAATCCATTCACGCCTCCAGGTCGGAAAATTACACAGCGGATTCAACTCGGCTTTCTTCCTTTTCCAGATCAAACCAAAATTTAGCGAGACGCTCCTCGATCTCCCGGGAGGAGCGGCAGGCAAGTAGCGATTGCGCCATGGATTCCATGTCCGCAAAATGCACACTGCGGATGGCTTTTTTCACCTCTCGGGCTCGGAACATCGTCATGCTGAAAGAGCGGATCCCCAGGCCAGCGAGAACGAGGACATTCACCGGAATGCCGGCCATCTCGCCACAGACACAGACAGGGATTTCGGCCTCTTGGGCGGTTTTTGTCAAGTCGCGCAGCATCCTGAGCATGGCCGGATGGAGGGATCGGTAAAGATGGTCCACCTGCTCGTTCCCTCGATCGACGGCCAGCGTATATTGGGTCAAATCGTTGCTGCCAATGCTGAAAAAGTCGGCCTCGCGGGCCAGAATATCAGAGCAAATCGCGGCTGCGGGGGTTTCGATCATCACCCCCTGCTCCAGATTGTCAACGAAAATATGGCCCTCCGAGCGCAACTCCTCCTGTGCCTCGAGAAAGAGGCGCTTCGCCTCCAGAAGCTCGTCCACCCCGGAAATCATCGGATAGAGAACCCGGACGTTCCCGTGGGCTGAAGCGCGGATGATGGCCCGGAGCTGCCGCTTGAATAAGTCCGGAAAACGAAGGGAAAGGCGCAGGCCGCGCAGGCCCAGCGCGGGGTTGGGTTCATCGTTGCGCACGCCGTGGAACAAAGTGGCATTTTGCCCCAGACCCAGGTCCAGCGTGCGGATCGTCGCGGCGTGGGGAGAAACCGCTTCGGCCAGGCAGCGATATTGCCGGTAGTGCTCCTCCTCGGAGGGAAAATCACTCCGGTTGAAATACAGAGATTCCGAGCGGAAAAGACCGACACCCTCGATGCCGAAGCTCGGCAAGAGCCGCACTTCCTCGTCGGACTCCACGTTCGCGCTGATAGAGATGCAGATGCCGTCGCGCGTCTTGGCGATGCCCCGATCAAAGGATTCATCCTGGCGCCGCAGACTCTGCCAGACCTTTCGGTTCTTCTCGTAGGTCTTCTGCGCAGGCGCCGAGGGGCGAATCACCACCTCCCCGTTCCGGGCGTCGCAGATGATGGTTTCCCCGGTCGCGATCCGCCGCGAAGCCTCGCCCGCCCCGACAACCGCAGGGATGCCCAGCGCCTCCATCATGATGGCGGTGTGGGAGGCCCGGTTGCCCATGTCGGTGACGAAGCCCAGAACACCGTGGCGCGAGAGCGCCACCACATCGCCCGGCGTCAGATCGCGGGCGACGATGATCCCCGGCTCTCCGAAATCCTCGCGGAGCACGTCGGTGCGGGTCAGATGACGGAGTATCCGCTCGCCGGCCTGGGCAATGTCCACTTTTTTGGACTGAAAGTAGGGATCGTCCATCCCGTCGAAGACGTGGGAAAAATGCTCGGTCGCGGCCATGACCGCCCACTCCGCATTATTGCGGAATTCGCGGATGCGCTTTTCGGCCTCCCCGATGAGGGATTTGTCACTCAGGAGCAACATGCTCGCATGAAGGATGTAAAGATGCTCCTCACCCAGCCGGCTGGCGGCCTCGCGGCGAATCAGCTCCAATTCCTGTTTCGCGGTCTCAACAGCCCCGCTCAGGCGGCGCACCTCCTCATCGAGTTTCCCGGCGGGAAGGTGGAAACGCAAAAACCCCTGGTAGTGGGTTCCGATGACGCAGGCCGCACCGATGGCGACGCCGGGGCATACACCGATTCCCTTGAGAGTGTCCGTGTCTTCCCGGGACATCACCCCTCCTCTCCGAACCGGCTATCCAGCAGCGCAACGAGGGCATCAACCGCGGCGCTCGCATCGGGACCCTCCGCCCGGATCGTGACCTCGGCGCCCGGGCTCGCGGCCAGCATCATGACGCCCATGATGCTCTTCCCGTCCACCTCCAGATCGCGGCACCGGATGTAAATATCGCTTTCGAATTGGGTGGAAAGCTGCACGAACTTCGCCGCCGCCCGCGCATGAAGGCCCAGCTTGTTGCAGACAAACGTCCTTCGCTCAGTTGCCATCACTCATCTTTCCGCTTCGGGCGGCGGATGGAGCGGAGCATCTCCCGCGGCTGGGCGAGATTCCGCCTCCCGTATTCTACGAGAAACTCGGCCGCCTCGTGAACAGTCTTTTCCTTCAGGAACGGAATTTTCAACAGCATCGGCAGGTTGATGCCCGTTACCACCTCCACGTTCTCGTCGTTCAGCATCGCAAGCGCCGCATTCGTCGGTGTCCCGCCCATCATGTCCGTCATGATGATTACCCCGTCGCCATCGTCCACCTCGCGGACAGCGTGCTTGATTTCCTCCGGCAGCCCCCCCGGGTCATCCTCCGCCCCCAGCGAGACGGCGCGCATCCGGGAGCCTCCCGCCAGGACGGAATCGGCCGCCGCCAAAAAGGCGCGCGGCAGATCTCCGTGTCCCACGACGACGAGACCGATCACGGATTTTTCTCAGACACCAGGCCGCCCCCTGCGCCCGGGGATTCCATGGCGATTTGCCGGGACAGGCGCCGGCTGAATTCATCGGCGGAGTGGTATCCCATCCGTTGCAGCAGCAGATTCCGGGCGGCGATCTCGATCAGGGTCGGGATGTTTCTCCCCGGCGCCACGGGGATGCGCACCATCGGCAGGGCCTGCCCGAGCACCTCCTTGGTCTGCAGATCGATGCCCAGGCGATCGAATGAAACATCCGCGCTCCAATCCACGAGATCGACGATCAGTTCCACCATCTTCTCGTAGCGGATGGCGACAACGCCAAAAAGATCCTTCAGATTCAATATTCCCAGGCCGCGCACCTCCATGTGGTGCTTCAGCATGTCCGTGCTCCGGCCGACCAGCTCATTTCCACGGAGCTGGATGTCCACCACGTCGTCCGCCACGAGGCGATGGCCCCGCGTGACGAGATGCAGCGCGCACTCGCTCTTGCCGATCCCGCTTTTCCCCTGGATCAGAACTCCTACACCATAGAGGTCCACGAGAACGCCGTGCAGATGCACGCAGGGCGAAAGATGGAGCTCAAGATAGGCAATCAGCCGGTTGAGCATTTCCATGCTCGGAAGAAGCGAGCGGAGCAAGGGAACGCCCTCGGCATCGGAAACCTCCTTCACGATTTCCGGGAGCGGCACCTCGGTCGAGACCAGGACGGCGCAGAGCGGAAGAGCGAAAAAGGAGCGCACGGCGCTCTCTTGCTGCTTCGGCTCCAGGCTGCTCAGATACGCCACCTCGGTGTTCCCCCAGACCTGGATGCGATCGGGGTGAACGGCCTCCAGGTATCCCGCGAGAGGCAAGCCGTTTTTCTGGAACCGCGTGTCTTTGATCAGGCGGCCGAAGCCGGCCCGCCCCCCCAGGACCTCGATCCGCAGGTGCTCGCCGAG
>JAQBZT010000275.1 GCA_027622355.1 bacterium
TGGGCGTCACCTCGACCGGCCGGCGGGCGAGGTCGAAGCCCAGATCGGCGCACCGCTCCACCATGCCCTTGAAGTTGCGCCGGACGAAACCGGCCCCCAGGTGGCTCACATCGATAAAAATACCTCCGCCGGGGGTGCCGCGGCCTTCCTGTATTTCGGTGTATCCGGCGCGGGCGACGCGATCGCGCGTGGCACGCTCCATCTTGTCCGGATCGTAGCGCGCCATGAAGCGCTCGCCGCGGGCGTTGAGGAGGTGTCCGCCCGCCCCGCGCAGGCCCTCCTCGAGGAGGGTCCCCGTGATCTGCAGCCCATCGCCCGTCAGGATACCGGTGGGGTGGAACTGCACCATCTCCATGTCGCAAAATTCCGCTCCCGCCTCCCAGGCCATGGCCATGCCGTCCGTCGCAAGTTCCTGTGCGCAGGCGGAAAACTTGTAGAGAGTGGGTCCGCCGCCGGTGGCGAGGAGGGTGCATGAGGCTTGCAGGGCGGTGAACTCGCCGCTCCGCATGTCGAGGAGCAGGGCGCCCGCGATGCGCGCAGGTTCATCTTTCGAATGGAGCAGCGAGATGGCCCGGTGCTCCTCCAGCACCGGGATGCCCCGCCTTGCGATCTGCTCCGACACCCGGTTGGTCAGCTCGATTCCCGTCAGGTCGCCCTTGTGCACCGTGCGGTCGAAGCTCTGCCCGGCGAAGGCTTTTTGGTGAATCGTGCCATCCGGGTTGCGATCGAAGAAGCAGCCGCAAACGGTCTCCAGCGTGCGCACGCAATCGGGGGCGCGGCTCACGAGCGTCCAGGCCAGTTCCTGATCGTTGAGCCAGGCCCCCCCGCGGAGGGTGTCGAGAAAGTGCCGCTCCACCGAATCCTCTGCCGAGAGGGCGACGTTGTAGCCCCCCTGCACCATCCGGGTGCACCCGCTCTTCCCGAAAAGTCCTTTCACCCCAACGATGATTCTGAGATCGGGCCGGGCGCTGTGGGCCGCGAGGGCCGCCATCAGGCCGGCGCCGCCGGAGCCCAGAATGAGAATGTCGGCGGTCTGGGTGCGCAAGATCGTTCCCCGAAAGGTGGGTGAAGGGTGGCGGAAAAAGGATGCCATAGCCCCCCTTCGGGGAACAACCGGAGGGTTATTCCTTCTGCAGGATAAGGGTGCGGCTGTCGTCGCAAAAAAGAATGCGGAAGCCCCACTCCGCCGCGATAAAGTCGAAACTCTCCCGGCGGTAGAAGCAAAGATGGGTCGGGTCGCGCCGGTAGTGCCAGTCCCCCTTGAAGAGCGCCTCTTCCCAGAAGGTGGTCATTACTCCCAAAAGACCGCCCGGAGAGAGAAGAGCGCGGAGCTTTTCGATCTCGCCGCGCGGATTGCGGAAGTGCTCGAATGTCTCGGTCGAGGTGATGAAGCCGAAGGGCCCCTCGGGCGGATCTGAAAAGTAGAACGGATCGTAGGGATGTACTTCGTGGCCGCGTGCCCGCAGCCGCTCGCACAAGACGGGCGCTGGGCCGCAGCCGTAGTCGAGGCCCCTGGATTTTTCCGGGAGAAGGCCCGCCAAAGGCTCCGCCAACTGATCGAGAAAGCGGACGTAGCCGGGATCATTCGGCGAGTTCCGGTGCTGATCGTAGCGGGCGCGCTCGGCCGCGCGCGTGGGCCAGAACGCTTCAGGCACATGGATGAGAAGACACTCCCGGCACCGGAAGTAGCTTCGCGCGGCGTCCTCGAAAAAAAACGCTGCCCCCTTCCCGTGGCAGAGGGGGCAGCGGCTGATCTTGTCTTGAGTCAAGCGACCTGTTCCCGCTAATAGCTCGCGGCGGTGGGCGCGAGCGCCTGCATGTCGGAGACGCAGTCGATGAGCACGGGCCGGTTCGCCGAGAAGGCCTGATCGAGCGCGCCGGGAAGCTCGCTGGGTTTTTCGACGCGGATGCCCATCGCCCCCATGGTCTTGGCCACCTCCGCGAGGTTCACGTCGTTGAAGTGCCAGAGCTCATGATGCCGGCCCACGAGCTTTCCGCCGCCCGCGCGGGTGAAGGGGTGAATCTCCTGATTCAGCGAGCGGTTGTCGTTGACGAGAATGACCGCCGGAATGTTGCAGCGGACCGCGGTTTCGATCTCGCTGAGGTGGTACCAGAGCCCGCCGTCTCCGGTGAAGAGCAGCACCGGCCGGTCGGGGGCGCCGACCTTGGCCCCCAGCGCGCCCGGCAGGCCCCAGCCGAGCGAGCCCGCCGCCCGGAGGTAGCCCTGTCCCGGATGCTTGAGGTCGATCATGCCGCAGGTCCACATGCCGGCGTGGCCGGTGTCGCAGACGAGGATGGCATCCGAGGGCAGATGATCGGTGAGTTCCTTGCAGATGCGCTCGGGCCGGATCGGGGTCTTGTCCGCCGTCATGTTCTCTTCGTGCTCGGCGTGCCAGGCGGCGACGAGGCCCTGCACTTCTTTGACCCACCCTTTGCGCCCGGCGGCCGCGCCGCCATCGGCCGCATCGATCAGCTTGCGGAGCCCGGCCTTGGCGTCCGCGTAGATGCCCGCTATCAGGGGATAGGAGCGGCCCAGCATCTCGGGGTTCACGTCGAGATGAATGACCGGGGTTCCCGACGGGGGGAGTGTCCAGTTGTTCGTGACCTGGCTTCCGGTCTGGCTGCCGATGAAAAATACGAGGTCGGCCGCCCGGACGGCGAGGTTCGCGGACTTTCGCGAGTAGAGTCCGACCACCCCCGCCAGAAGCGGATGATCGCCCGGCACCGTGTCCTTTCCGTTCATCGAGGTGACGAAGGGGATAGACATCTTTTCTGCGAATTCGACCAGCTCTGGCCCCGCCCCGGAAGCGCGGACGCCCCCGCCCACGACGATGATGGGTTTTTTCGCGGCGGCAAGGGCTTTGAGCGCGGCCGCGACCTGTGACGGCTCGGGTTCGGGCCGGAAGGGCGGCTGCTGGCCGAAGGCTTCTTCGATGATGACTTCGAGGTCGGCCTCCTGATTTTCGAGATCGCCCGCGTGGCCGGCGAATTCGAGATGGGCCGGTCCCGGCGTCCCCGAGGTCGAGGCGCGGAACGCCTGGCGGATCAACTCGGGAAGGCGCTGAATCTCATCTACCCGGGCGCTGAACTTCGTCACCGACTTGAAGAGGGGGAAGTCTTCAATCTGCTGGTAGAAAGGGCGGTGCTGGCTCATGTTCGTCGCCCCGCCCGTAATCGCGATCATCGGGGTGCAGGCCAGGAAGGGATCGCGAAGGCCGGCCGCCAGATTGGCGGCGCCCACGGTCTGCGCGATGCAGACGCCGGGGCGGCCCGTGGCGCGGGCATAGCCGTCGGCCATGTAGACGGCGGCTTTTTCGCCGTGGGTGAGAATCCGTTTGACCTGATCGCGCTCCTCGAATTCCATCAAGGTCTTGCTCAGGATGGTCGGGACGAAGAATACGCTCGTGACGCCGTAGCCTTCGAAAGTGCGGGCGAGAAAGCGCGCGCCGTTCATTTTTGGCATGAAGCGATCCTCCTGAGATAGTTCACGATCCATAGGATTCCAGTGGTATCAGCGTATCTCTTCTATGCCACCAAAGGGGAGGGCGGGTAAAGCCGCGGGCGGGATGGCGGACGGCTCCCCACGGGGTGCAAGGGCGATCCATCCTTCGGTTGACACCCCGTCGGGGAATCCCCTAGCTTGGGCCCTGCTTTTGAACATCTGCGGGAAACCTCGTCAGCTCGGAAACGTGGAATGTCTCTGGACAAGTTCAGGCTGGATGAAAAAGTGGCGCCTGGCCTTGCGGAAGCGG
>JAQBZT010000276.1 GCA_027622355.1 bacterium
CGGGGTCGGGCCTTCTCGAGTCACGCGCCATTAAAATTTCACTCCCGTCTCTCGCACAGCGTCGGCCAAGGCTCTCACCCGGCCGTGATAAAGAAATCCATTCCGGTCAAAAACCGCTTGCTCGACGCCCCGGGTCTTGGCCCGCTCGCCGAGAAGTTTCCCCACCAAGGATGCGCCCTGTATGTTGCTTCCCCGCGTGCTCTCGCCCGACTTCGACTGGGCCGCAAAATCCTTCTCGCACGAGGAGGCCGCCGCGAGCGTCAGGCCCTGGATATCGTCAATGAGCTGCGCGTAGATGTGCTTGCCGCTCCGGTAGACGGCCAGGCGCGGCCGATCGCTGGTGCCGCGGATTTTCCGGCGGACCCGCTTTTTTCTCGACAACCAAGCTTCGCGCTTGCTGTTCTGACTCAACGCGCACACTCCTCCGGGGCCTAAACGCCCGACTTGCCCACCTTGCGGCGGACATACTCACCGGTGTAGCGGATTCCCTTGCCCTTGTAGGGCTCGGGCGGCTTGATCTTGCGAATCTCCGCCGCCACCCAGCCAACCTTTTGCTTGTCGATGCCCACGACCTTGATGGCGTTCCGCTGCCGGTCGCTCTGGACCTCGAAATCGATGCCCTCTATCGGCTCGATCCGCACCGGGTGCGAGTAGCCGACATGGAGGACAAGCCCTTTCCCCTGCGCCTCGACGCGGTAGCCGAGCCCGTGGATCTCGAGCTCCTTCACGAAGCCCTTGAAAACCCCCTCCACCATGTTCGCGATGAGGCTGCGGGTCAGCCCATGGAGGGAGCGATCCTGCCGGGAGTCGCTCTGGCGGGTGACCTTCACGAACTCACCCTCAACTTCGACGCCAGGGCGCTCGTGAATCTCCTGGGTCAAGGCGCCCTTGGGGCCCTTCACCATCACGGTGGTTCCCTCGAGCTTCACTTCCACCCCTTTCGGGAGGGGAATCAGTTTGTTTCCAATGCGCGACATCGCTAACGCCTCACCAGATTTCGCAGAGCAATTCCCCGCCTACGCCCAGGGTGCGGGCCTCGTTGTCGGTCACAACGCCCCGGGAGGTGGAGATGATGGCGATTCCCAAGCCGTTGAGGACATTGGGCACTTCATCGCGGTCCACATAGACGCGACGACCGGGCCGGCTCACCCGCTTCAGCCCTGTCAAAACCTTATTTTCATCGACCCAGGGGAAGAGATCGATAATGACTTCCTCTTGCCCCACGGTGCCGGGCTTCACGTCAAATCCCTTGATGAAACCGTTCGTCCGGAGAATCCCCAAGATCTGTTTTTTGATCCCGCTACCCGGAACCGTCGTTTTCGCGTGCCCGGCCTGCTGCGCGTTGCGGATGCGGGTCAACAGATCGGCAATCGGATCAGTCATAGACATGCTGTGGTTTTCTCCCTACCAGCTCGACTTCGTGACCCCGGGGATCTCCCCCCGAAGGGCCAGGTTCCGGAAGCAAATGCGGCAAAGCTTGAAGCGCCGCAGATACCCGCGCGGGCGTCCGCACTTCTGGCAACGGGTATAGGCACGAACGCCAAATTTCGGTGTCTTCTTCTGTTTGGCGATCAGACATTTTTTTGCCACGCTTTCTCTCTCCCTAATCCGTCCGGAACGGAAATCCCAAATGGCGGAGGAGGGCCCGGCCCTCCTCGTCCGTCTTGGCGGTGGTGTTGACCACCACGCCCAGCCCGCGCGACCGGTCGACCTTTTCCACGTCAATCTCCGGGAAGATCACCTGCTCGCGGATGCCGAGGCTGTAATTCCCCCTCCCGTCGAAGGACTTGGAGCTGAGCCCGCGGAAATCCCGCACCCGGGGGATGGCAACGCTGACCAACCGATCGATGAACTCCCACATCCGCACGCGCCGAAGCGTCACCATGGCGCCAATGGACATCCCGGCCCGCAGCTTGAAGTTGGCGATCGACATGCGGGCCTTGGTCACGACGGGCTTTTGTCCGGAAATCGCCGTCAGCTCCTCTACCCCGCTCTCCAGGATCGAGGCCGTCTGGATCGCCTCGCCCAGGCCCATGTTCAGCGTCACCTTCGCAAGCGTGGGCACCTGCATCACGTTCTTGTAGGAAAACTCCTTGCGCAGCTGCTCGACCACGTCGGAACGATATTTTTCGAGCAACCGAGGTACGTACGTCATCACCCAAAACTCCTAGAAAACCAGGTTACACCGTGTCGAGGATCTCGCCGCCCTTTTGGGTCACGCGGACCCGGCGGCCGTCCTCCAGCCGTTTGCGCTGCACGCGCGAGGGCCGTGTTGTTTTCGGATCGACGGGCATCACGTTGCTGATGTGCATCTTGCCCTCTTTCTCGATGATCCCGCCCTGCTGGCCGGCCTGCGTGGGCTTGGTGTGCCGCTTGATCATGTTGAGCTTCTCGACGACCACCCGCCCCTCGCTCTTGAGGATGCGGAGCACCGTGCCGCGCTTGCCCTTGTCACGCCCGGCGATCACCTCGACGGTATCGCCTTTCTTGACGTGAAACTTCTTTTGCTTACTCTTCACACCGGCCATCTTCTTCCTTCCAGAGTCCCGGGGCTAAAGAACCTCGGGCGCCAGGGAGACGATCCGCATGAAGCGTCTCCGCCGCAGTTCGCGGGCGACCGGCCCGAAAATACGGGTGCCGACAGGCTCGCGGGCCTCGTTGATGATCACAACGGCGTTGTCATCGAAGCGGATGTAGGTCCCGTCTTCGCGGCCGGTCTCCTTGACCGTCCGGACAACCACCGCCCGTCTGACCTCGCCTTTCTTCACGGGGCTGTTCGGCGTCGCTTCCTTGATCGCAACGACGATGATGTCGCCGATGCGGGCGTAGCGCCGCCGCGAGCCCCCGAGTACCTTGATGCACTGGACGCGCCGCGCACCCGAGTTGTCCGCCACGCTGCACATGGTTCGCATCTGGATCATTACAAATTCCTCTTGCGCTTGCGCGTCTTATTTCGCACGCTCGATGACATCGAGAAGCCGCCAGCGCTTCCTGCTGCTGAGCGGGCGCGTCTCGATGATTCGCACACGATCGCCCACTTTGAGGGTGTTCTCCTCATCGTGGACCAAAAACTTCGTCCGCCTGCGGACAACACGCTTGAACCGGGGGTGCTTGAAGGTACGCTCCACCTGGACCGTGGCGGTTTTCTCCATCTTGTCGCTCACGACCTGGCCGGTACGGATCTTCCGGCGGCCTCTCTCTTCGCCCATCTAGTTACTCTCCTTGGAGGCCTCGGGAGCCGCTGCCTTCTGCTCCTGCTTCAAAGTCATCAGCCGCGCCAAATCCCGCTTCACCTGACGTATCCCGGCGGTGTTGTCGAGCTGCCCGGTCACCTTGCGAAACTTGAGGTTGAAGATCTCGCTGCGGAGCGAACGCTCTTTTTCCTCAGTTTCTTCCGGCCCCAACTCACGGATTTCCGACATTTTCACGAGGCGCTTCTCCTTATTCGGCCGAGACGAATTTCGTCTGCACCGGAAGCTTATGGGCCGCCAGGCGGAAGGCTTCCTTCGCCACGTCTTCTGCCACGCCATCCATCTCGTAGAGAATCCGGCCCGGCTTCACGTAGGCCACCCAGCCCTCTGTCGCGCCCTTGCCTTTTCCCATCCGGACCTCGGCCGGTTTCTTGGAGTAGCTCCGGTCGGGGAAAATCCGAATCCAGACCTTCCCGCCCCGGCGCACGTGGCGGTTGATCGCAATCCGGGCCGCCTCAATCTGGCGAGCCGAGATTTTCCCCACCGTCACGG
>JAQBZT010000277.1 GCA_027622355.1 bacterium
GGCGATAGCCCACAAGCCGGAATTTCTCCGGTCCCTTCTCAGCTTGACCACCGTGGCGGATGGGCCGGGTGGCGTGGATCCCGGCTTCAAGGAGGTGCTGAACATCCGCGCCTCGGTTCTCAACGGGTGTCATTTCTGCACCCAGATGCATTCGAACATTGCGAAGGCCCATAAGGTTTCCGCGGAGAAGATCGAAGGGGCCAAGGAAGGCTCTGCGAGCGCGGCATTCGATGAAAAAGAAAAAACTGCCCTTGCGCTTTGCGAGGAAAGCACCCGGGGCGTGAAGGTGTCGGATGCCACATTCGATGCCCTGAAGGCGCATTATTCAGAGGCCGAGATAGTGGATCTTTTGGGTGTTATCGGCGTGATCAATATGTGGAACCGCTTGATTGTCGGTCTGGGCTTCTAGCGATGCGTTTTTAAAATTGAGAGGCGAAAAAGATGGCCGAAATGTCGTCTTCACCCGGAGGTAGGACAGAGCCGGACCTTCCGAATCAGCGCCGGCTGCTGGAGCGCTTTCGGTGGAGGCGGAGCGTCATGTACTGGGCCATCGGGGTCGTCTCCATTGCCGCGCTTCTCGGCGCAGGCTCCTGGTGGCGCTACAGCCAGAATTATGAAACCACCGACAACGCCTATGTCCATGCTACGGTGGTTCCGGTCAGCTCCCGCATCTCCGGCGTGATCACCGAAGTTCTAACCGATGACAATCTGGCAGTGAATGCCGGGGATTTGATCGTGCGGCTCGACCGGAGCACATACCAAGTGGCGGTCGAAAAGGCCGAGGCGAGGGTGGCGGTGGCGCGCGGCCGCTACGAATCGGGCAAGATTTCGGTCACTTATTCGACGGGCCGTTCGGACGCCCTGGTGGATGAGGTGACTGCCCGCCGCGGCCGCCTGCGGCAAACACTCCGATCGGCGCAGGCCCTTTTGCGCCAAAGAAGGAATGAGGCCGACGCCGCAGCCGCGAATTTCAAGAAGGCGACCGATGATCTCGCCCGGAAGCACAGACTTTATAATGAGAAGGTCATATCCGAGGAAGAGCTTCAGCAATTCATGTCAACATTCAAGGTGGCAGAGGCGAACTACAAGGCGGCGGAGTCGGCCCACATGGTCGAGACGGAAAATATTTCCGCCGTGGTGCAGGAACTGAAGGAGGTGGAGGCTTCTATTTCGCTGGCCAAAAACGAAGGCCGCTCCACCGACATGCGGAAGATGGACTCCACCTCTCTTCTCGCCGAGCTCAAGCAGGCCGAGGCGGAGCTGAAGGAAGCCCGCCTGAACCTCTCGTTCACCGAAATCCGGGCGCCGATATCGGGCTACGTGAGCAAACGCTCCATTGAGGCGGGCGAGTTTGTCGATCCGGGGCGGCCGCTTCTCATTATCGTTCCGCTCCATAAAGTCTACATTCGGGCAAACTTCAAGGAGGTCCAGCTAGAGGATATTCGCGTCGGGCAGCCGGTCACCATCTATGCGGATGCCTACCCCAAACGTGCCTTCCAGGGTCATGTGGGCAGCATCTACACCGGAACGGGCGATGCCTTTTCGCTCCTGCCGCCGGAAAACGCCACGGGCAACTGGGTGAAGATCACGCGCCGCGTCCCTGTGAAGATCGTCCTGGATGTGACGCCGCCCACGCAATATCCTCTTCGCATCGGAATGTCGGCGTACGTGAGCGTGGACGTGCGCAACCGGAGCGGGCTCCGTCTTTTGGCTTATCCCAGTCGTGTCGAGAAAGACCAGAGAAGTACTCGCTGAAAAATGAAATGAGCGAAGAGCCCGGGAAGGAAAGCCAGGAAACACACTCGACGGGCTTGATGCTGCCCCCGATCCAGCGGAGGCTGGTCACCGTTGCCGTGATCATCGGTTCCTTTCTCGCGGTGATGGATGTCAGTGTAGTGAACGTGTCGCTGCCCCACATGATGGGAACCTTCGGGGTCAACATTTCGGCGGCCACCTGGATCGCAACGAGCTACAGCATCTCCGAAATCATCATGATCACCATGGCGGCCTGGTGGACCACCCTTCTGGGAAGAAAGCGTTTCTTGCTTTTGTCGTTCGGGTTATTCACGATTTTTTCCATCCTTGCGGGAACCTCTTCGACTTTCACCGAGATGATCATCTACCGGACCTTGCAGGGGGTCGGGGGCGGGGGGCTGATTCCGCTCGGGCAGGCCATCCTGCGGGAGTCGTATCCTCCGAACCGCCAGGGGATGGCCATGGCGTTTTACGGCATGGGCGTTGTTCTGGCGCCGGCGCTTGGACCCGTGGTGGGCGGGTGGTTGACGGAGGATTACGGCTGGCCCTGGATTTTCTATATCAATATTCCCTTCAGTGTGTTGGGCATGGTTCTGGTCAACGCTTATGTGTCCGATCCCTCTTATCTGAAGCGGGGAATCCGAAAGGTGGATTGGGGAGGGATCATCCTTCTGGGTGTCGGCCTGACCGGAATGCAGATCGTTATGGAAAGGGGTCAGGAAGAAGACTGGTTCGACTCTCACCTCATCATCGTCAGCACCGTGGTGACGATCGTGGCTCTTGTGGCAATGATCATCTGGGAGATGAAGGTGGAGGAGCCGATTGTCGATTTCCGCCTCCTGCGGAACTCTCCGCTTTCCGTCACGTGCATCATCAGTTTGATATTCGGCGTGGCATTGTTCGGAACGACCTTCGTGCTGCCTCAGTTTGTCCAGAATCTTCTCGAATACACGGCGTTCCATGCCGGGATGGTCCTTCTGCCCCGGGGAATTGCCCTGTTCCTGGTTCTGCCGATTGTCGGAAGGCTGTACAACTATACGGGGCCGCGCACCCTGGTGACATTCGGGGTGAGTGCAATCGTCTTTTCTCTTTTTGACCTTTCGCATCTCAGCCTGGACGTGAGTGTTTCCAGCCTGGCTTTCCCTCTTTTCATCATGGGACTCGGGATGCCGGCGATCTTCGTCACTCTCTCCACCGTAGCGCTCGGGAGCGTCACCCCTGCGGAGACCACCGCCGCGGCCGGATTGTTCACGCTGGCCCGGCGGGTTGGCGGAAACATCGGATATGCGCTCCTTACCACCTTGCTGGCCCGGCGTTTCGCGTTGCACCGGGTCACGCTGATTCCCTATCTGACGGACATGAACGGCGCATTTATCGCGTACAAGGAAAATCTGATTTCCTTTTTGCTCCGCCAGCAAGTGGATCTGTATACGGCGAATGCCAAAGCGTTGGCCCTGATCGAGCGAATGCTCAACCGGCAGGCCACGATGCTGGCCTACAATGACCTCTACTGGTTCATGGCGATTCTGTTCATCGCCATCTTCCCTTTGATCTTTTTTCTACCGGCGCGGGCGGGATTCCGGCGGCAGATGAGAGGTTGAAATTGCGGGAAAGATGGCAGGGGAGAAAACGATTTTGAGCGTACCTTCACAGCCGATGGACGCTGCCATCAAGGCGATTCCCTTCGAGGGAAAGAGGCACCTCATCGTTTCGGCGGCGGTGATCATGGGTGCGTTTATCTCCGTCCTCGACATCAATGTCGTGAACGTCGCCATGCCTCACATGCGGGGAAGCTTTGGCATCGATCTTTCCTCGATCACTTGGGTGGCGACGAGCTACAGCATCGCCCACCTCATCATGATCATCATGTCGGACTGGTGGAGCACCGTGCTGGGGCGAAAGCGGTTTTACCTGATTTCATTCGGGATATTTGTCGCCGGCGCGATTCTGGCGGGCTTTTCCACCACGTTCTCC
>JAQBZT010000278.1 GCA_027622355.1 bacterium
GAGGCGATTGTCCCGGCCTCCACGTTCAGCCCGTATAGCCATGTGACAAAGGTGATGGGGGGGGAGGTGGTCACCAGCCCGCTGCGGGATTTCCGCATCGATCTGGAGGATATCCGCGCCAAATTCACCTCGCGGACGAAGCTCATCTTTCTCTGTAGCCCGAACAACCCGACCGGGGGAATCCTCACAGGGGATGAGCTGGTTCCCTTCCTCGAGGATGTTCCCGCTGGTGCGCTCGTCCTTCTGGATGAGGCGTACGGAGATTTTGTCGAGGCGCCCGAGTGGCCCGACAGCATTTCTCTCACCGAAAGATTTCCGCTGATCGTGCTGCGCTCTTTTTCGAAGATCTACGGTCTCGCCGGCCTTCGGGTGGGGTACGGCGTCGGCCCGAAGGAAATGATCGGGTACATGCAGTGCGTGCGCGAACCCTTCAACGTGAATCAGCTGGCGCAGGTGGCCGCCCTCGCCGCGCTGGATGACGAGGCCTTCCGCCGGGAATCCATCGAGATGGTGAAAAGCGGGCGGCGGTACCTGTACCGATCGTTTGAGGAGTTGAAGCTCGCTTATCTGGAGAGCCAGGCGAATTTCATCTTCGTCCGGGTGGGCGATGCGGATGACATTGTGTACCGCCTGATGGAGAAGGGCGTCATTGTCCGGCCCGGAAGCGCTTTCGGATGTCCCGAGTGGGTCCGGGTTACCGTGGGCCTCGAGGTGGAGAACGAAAGACTGATTCGGGCGCTCGGAGAGGCCATCCCCCGCTGAGGTGCACGGGAAGATTCCCATTCAGCCCAAATAGTTTTGTGGTGTGCCTCAGTTTTTCGCGCGCTGTCCTGCGGCCGGGTTAGCCGTTCACCACGTCTTTCAGCGTTTTCCCGGCGGAGAACTTGGGCACTTTGGATGCCTTGATCTGGATGGCAGCGCCGGTCTGGGGATTGCGCCCCGTCCGTGCGGCGCGTTTGCTGACAGAGAAGGTCCCGAATCCCACAAGCGAAACACGATCGCCGCCCTTCAGTGCCTTGGTAACATTCCCGAGGAGGGACGCGAGGGCGCGGTCTGCCGCCGCCTTCGAGATGCCAGCTTCGTCAGCGATTTTTTCTACAAGCTCGGACTTCTGCATTCGCAATACCTCCCCACGAACAATAAAATTAATTTATGTTTAACTTGAAGGGCAGTGTGAATCTATCTTAGCCGCATGGTTACGTCAAGGTTTTATTTGGAAAAATCCCGCAAAATTCCGGACACATGTGATCTGGATCGCACCCGGGCGAATAGGTGGAAACTCCGTGCAGTGTAGCAGGAAGGAGGATTTGTCGCCGCGGGAAGTTCACTTCCCCATGAGGGCGGCCCGGTACTCCTTGCCCATCGAAAAGAGCAGTGTCTTTCCTCTTCTCGTAAATCCTTGAATGATCAACGCAATGAGAATCAGAGCTCCTGCCGCTTCAAGTATTTCTTGAACTCTGGAAGGGGCGGAGGCCGCCGCCCCCGTCATGAGGGACGCGGCGCCGAGCCCCATGGAGTGAAGGAAATAGTTGAGGAAAAACCCGGCGGCAAGACTGACGGAGATAATGGAAATAAGGTAAATTGCGGTCAATTTTCTTCCGAATTGCCGGTAGATGACCCCCAGTGTCCCCAGATTTGTGGCGGGCCCCGCAAGCAAAAACACCAGCGCCGCCCCGGGATTGAGGCCCTTGGCGATCATGGCCACGGCCAGCGGGGTGGAGGAGGAGGCACAAATATAGATGGGGATGCCGATGAGGATCATCACCCCCATCGAAAAGAGCCCCTCCCCCAAAATGCTGGAGAAGAAAGTTTCCGGCAAGAGGGCGGAGAGGAGGCCGGCGGCGATGATGCCGACGGTCAGCCACGGCGCGACTTCCATGAAAAGTTCCTGAAAGGCGAACCGCATGGCCGCTTTGAACGAGAGGCGGTCCGCGGAAATTTCTCCGCACGCATCCGGCTCGCAGCAGGCCGCCGGACTCTCCGGCGATGAGCCGGCCATCTGGGCCGAAAGTTTTTTCTTTTCCGGCGGCTCCGTCAAAACGGTCAGCACCCCCGCAACGATGGCCGAGATCAGCGCCGCGATGGGGCGGAATACGGCCATCACCGGTCCCATCAGCGCATAGGTCAACAGGATGGATTCAGCGCCGGTTTCCGGCCCCGAAATCAAAAAGGCCATCACCGAGCCTTTTGTCGCGCCCTGCCGGTGAAGGCCGGTCGCGACCGGAACGACCGAGCACGAGCACAGCGGAAGCGGCGCGCCGAAGAGGGCACCCGACACGACGGAGCGGTAGCCGCCGCCGCCCATGAAGCGGGCGACGGTTCGTGCGGGGACGAGCCAGGCCAGAACGCCCGCCAGGAAAAATCCCAGGAGGAGGTAAAGGGAGCTGTCGAGGAACATCTTCAGAGTTTCACGGCCGATGCCGATGAAAACGTCCATGGAGATTCCATTCATGCTGGAAAGGGCGGCAGGGACGAAGTTCAGCATTATTTTAGGACTTATGTGTATTCAGGACAACCGAGGTGCTATCGGAGCGAGAGGCCGGAGCGGCGGCGGAGTTTTTGGTGCCTTTCGTAGCGGGCGACCGGGGGCTGGTCTTTGAGCGGACTAGGCGTGCCGCTCAGTCCCCGCTGGTGGACATCGTCCTGGAGCGATTGGAAACCGAGGCGGGGAAGGGCCTTCCCGATGAATCGCTCGATGTTCCTGATGAGGGAAATCTCCCCCGAGGACATCAGCGAGTAGGCGAAGCCCACCTTTCCGGCCCGCGCCGTTCGCCCGGCGCGGTGGATGTAGTCCTCCGGGTATTCGGGGACATCGTAATTGATGACGTGGGAGATGCCCGATACGTCAATGCCGCGGGAGGCGATGTCGGTGGCGACCAGAACGCGGTGGTGGCCTTCCCGGAAGCCGGAGAGGGCTTTTTCGCGCTGGCGCTGGCTCCGGTCCGAGTGAATCCGTGCCACGGAAATGTCCCGCGTCTCGAGGAAGTCGCAGAGCTGATCCGCGCCGTATTTGGTGCGGGAGAAGATGAGGACGGAGGTGGCCTCGGCCTGATCGAGGATGGCCATGACGGCCCGCTGTTTGTTCTGCCCCAGGAGAGGCAGCACGGCGTGGTGGATGCCCTCGGCCGGGGTGGCGGGAGGAGCGACGGTTATCTGCTCGGGGTCGTGCAGCGCCCGCTTCGAGAGGCTCTCGATGGATGTCGGGATGGTCGCCGAAAAGAGCATGGTCTGGCGTTTTTTCGGAACGCGCTTGAGAATCTCGTTGATCTCCTCGGCGAAGCCCATGTCGAGCATCCGGTCGGCCTCGTCGAGGATGAGGATTTCCAGCTTCGAGAAATTCGCCGTCTTGCGGTTCATGTGGTCGATCAGGCGGCCCGGGGTGGCGACGACGATGTCCACGTTTTCTACCAGGGCCCGGGTCTGGGGCTCGTAGTCCCCCCCGCCGTAGATGATGGCGGTCCGAAGGGCAAGATGCTTGCCCAGCTGCCGGAAGCTTTCGCCTACTTGAACGGCCAACTCCCGGGTGGGAGTCAGCACGAGGGCCCGCGTTCCCGAGCCGTTTTTCAGTCGCTGAAGGGTGGGAAGGGCGAAAGCCGCAGTTTTGCCGGTTCCCGTCTGCGCGCATCCGACGATGTCCCGGCCCTTGAGCGCGATCGGGATAGCGGTTATCTGGATAGGGGTCGGCTCG
>JAQBZT010000279.1 GCA_027622355.1 bacterium
TGCACCGGATCAGGAGACCCCGCGATGGCCCTCACAAAAGAGTATCCCCGCTTTTCCAAGGAAGAATATCAGCGCCGCTACCGGAACGTCCGAGGGGAGATGAAGAAACGGGGGATTGACGTCCTGATCATCTACGGCGATTCCGGGAGCCATGGCGGCAACCACGCCAACATTAAATACATGACCAATTATCAGGACCCGGTGAGCAGCTTTCTCGTCTTTCCGGCCGAGGGCGACATGCATCTTTATATGTCGAACCGCCTCTACCTTCCCTATGCCCGGCAGATGAGCGTCGCGCCCGTGACCGAAGCCGTGGACTACGACCCCGCCGGCAAGGTGGAAAGACGCATCCGTGACCTGTCCCTCGCCAAGGGAACCATCGGGCTGGTGGGCTTCCGGGGCATTCTCGCCACCTCCATCCCCTACGGGGTCGTGGACCACTGGCGGACTGTCTTCAAGGGGGCGAACTTCGTGGACGCCACCGAGCTCTTCCAGGAAACCCGGATGCTCAAAAGCAAGGAAGAGCTCAAATGGTTCCGAAAGGGCGCGGCCTTTACCGACATGGCCTTTTACGCCCTGGAGAAAAAGGCCAAGGCCGGCATGACGGAGGCCGAGATGGCGGGGGTCATTGCGGGCGGCTACATGCCGCACGGCGGAGGGGTGAAGCTCATCTTCATCGGCTCCACCTCGATGGCACGGCCCCACCTCATCTTCCCCAATCAATTTCCATCCCACCGGAAGGTGCGCAAGGGGGACATCATCCTGACGGAGCTATCCTCGGACTATGAGGGCCACTCCGGGCAGGCGCACCGGCCCATTGCGGTCGGAACGAAGCCGAGCCCTGTCTATCAAAAGCTCTACGATGTGGGCGTCGAGGCCTACAACCGGATACTGAAATCCCTCAGGCCGGGCGCCACGCACGAGGACGTGCGGAACGCTGCCCTGATCATCGAAGAAGAAGGCTTCACCACGTTCGACGTGACATTCCACGGCTGGGGGCTGCTCATCGAAGGGCCCCGCATTGATGTGGACTGCCTCATCCCGCGCCCGAACAACGAGGCCGTCTTTCAGGAAGGGATGCTCGTCGTGATCCAGCCCAATGTCGTCACCAAGGACGGAAAACGGGGGCTGCAGGTGGGAAACATGGTGGAGATCACGAAAACCGGCGCGCGCGCGCTTCAAAAATACCCGATGAAATTCATGCGGATATAAATAAAGACGTCCCCGGGCGGATGGCCTGGAGGCGTCTTGGGTGGTTCTGGATCGGAAATCAGTTCGCCGGAGCCTTATCGATCTTCTCCTTCAGCTCCTCGGCAAGAGAAGAATCTAGTTCGACGAGCCTCTGGTAGTCTGCGACGGCCGCCGTGCGATTGCCGAGCTTCAGGTGGGCCATGGCCCGGTACTCGAGCGCCTCCGGGTAATCGGGCTTGATGGAGAGCGCCTTGCCATAGGCGACAAGCGCTTCCTTGTACTTTCCAAGCTGGCGCAACGTGTAGCCCACCATGTTGTGGGCCTTATGGTTGTCCGAATCCGTTGAAACCGCCTTCTGGAAAAAAGAAAGGGCGGCCTCCCAGTTTCCCTTTTGGACCTCGGCCCGGCCCTGGTCATAGGCCGAGGGGGCCGCCGGGGTGGAGTTGGGATCCGGTTCTGAATCGCCCGCCGCAAAAACCGTTCCGGAAAGCAACAAAACCAGGGCAAGCGCCCATAGCACATGCAGATACTTCACAACGGTTCCCTCCTGGCTCGAAAACCGAAACACCGGCGGCACATTACGATTTCTATTTATGAGAACAACTAGAAAGGCAATATCGTTTCAAAAAAAAACAGGTTTCTTACCCCATCCCGCTTTGGCGCGCGACGGAGATCCGCGTGATGGCCCGCTTAAGGGAAGCCTCGGCCCGGGAAAAATCAAATGATTGCTCTGTTTTTTGGCCGGAAAGCCGCTCTTGGGCGCGCTGCATGGCAGCTTTCGCCCGATCGATATTGATATCCTCGGCCTTTTCGGCCTCGCTGGCCAAAATCGTCACTTTCTCGGGACCGACTTCGGCGTATCCGCCCCCGATGCTGACGAAATACCTCCCGCTTCCGATGCGGTAGGAAAGAACGCCCACTTCCAGCTGGCAGAGGTAGGGGGTGTGCCGCGGAAGCGCGCCAAACTCACCGCGGAAACCCGGCGCGGTGACCTCGTCCACCTTGGCCGAGGCAATGCGCTTCTCCGGAGTAACGATTTCGATCGTCAGCTTTCCCTCGGCCATGGCTAGACCTGGACCCCCAGTGATTTTGCCTTCTCTTTCGCCGTACCCAGATTGCCCACCATGTAAAACGCCTGCTCGGGAAGATGATCGACGTTGCCTTCAATCACTTCCTTGAAATCCCTCACCGTCTCTTCCAGCCGGACATAGACGCCGGGCGTGCCGGTAAACTGCTCGGCCACGTGGAAGGGCTGGCTGAGGAAGCGTTGAATCTTTCGCGCCCGGGACACGGCCACCTTGTCATCCTCGGAAAGCTCGTCCATCCCGAGAATGGCAATGATGTCCTGAAGCTCTTTGTAGCGCTGGAGAATCTGCTGGACGCCACGCGCCACGCCGTAGTGCTCGTCGCCGAGGATGCGGGGGTCGAGAATCCGGCTGGTCGAATCGAGCGGATCGACCGCAGGGTAGATGCCGAGCTCGGCGATCTGGCGCGAAAGCACCGTCGTCGCGTCCAGGTGGGCAAACGCCGTGGCGGGGGCCGGGTCGGTCAAATCGTCCGCGGGAACGTAGATAGCCTGCACCGAGGTGATCGACCCCTTGTTGGTGGAGGTGATGCGCTCCTGCAGATCGCCCATCTCGGTCGCAAGGTTCGGCTGGTAGCCCACCGCGCTGGGCATGCGGCCGAGAAGCGCCGACACCTCAGAACCCGCTTGCGTGAAGCGGAAGATATTGTCGATGAAGAGAAGCACGTCCTGCCCCTCGACATCGCGGAAGTACTCCGCCAGGGTCAAGCCGGCGAGGCCGACCCGAAGGCGCGCGCCCGGCGGCTCGGTCATCTGCCCGTAGACCAGGCCCACGTTCTTGAGAACGCCGGACTCTTCCATCTCGAGATAGAGATCGTTGCCCTCGCGGGTGCGCTCGCCCACCCCCGTGAACACGCTGGTGCCCGAATGCTCGGTCGAAATATTGTGGATAAGCTCCATGATGAGAACGGTCTTGCCCACGCCCGCGCCACCGAACAGCCCCGTCTTTCCGCCACGGGTGTAGGGCTCGAGCAGATCGATGACCTTGAGGCCGGTTTCGAGCATCTCCGTCTTCGTGCTCTGATCTTCCAGCGTGGGCGCGGGACGGTGGATGGGGAACCGCTGGTCGGTTATCACCGGCCCCTTTCCGTCCACCGGCTCGCCGATCACGTTCAGGATGCGGCCGAGCGCTCCCTTGCCGACCGGAATGGAGATCGGCGCGCCGGAATCCACCACCTTCAGGCCGCGAACGAGTCCTTCGGTGGGCTCCATCGAGATGGCGCGGACCGTTGACTCTCCAAGGTGAAGCGCTACCTCGGCCACGATCTCATCGCGCTCTCCCGGGTTCACCATTTCGGGCAGCTTTTTTACGATCAGCGCGTTCTTGAGGGAGGGCAGGCTCCCGATCTCAAACTCCACGTCAATGACGGGTACAATAATCTGGGTGACGGTTCCTT
>JAQBZT010000280.1 GCA_027622355.1 bacterium
ATTCGACGAGGCCCGCGCGGTCCCCCCGGGGGTCGTACTGCCATATGAACTCGATAACGATGGCGAGCGATATCAGACAAAAAATGATGTCCACGATTGACGGGTGATCCTGCGGAGAGGACGCCCGCGCGGGATACAGCAAAAACGTCAAGACCGATGTGAAGAAGATGAAGAGCGGGAGCATGAACTGCTCGCCGTAGTACGGGAGATAGGGAAAATCAATCTGCAAAAGACCCCAGGACCGGGGGCCGATTACCGTAAAGCTTCCGTTCACCGCCCCGAAAAGAAAATAAACGGCGAACACGAAACCCAACACCCGGAGCAACCAGAGCCAGCCGCCGTTCAACCGCCGGGGCGTGGAAAGGCCCGCACCCAGCATGTCACCCAATTTCTCCAGAAACGTCGACTGGCCCAAGTTCTCATCTCCCATTTGAAAATGTTCTTTTGAAAATCAGGGCGACTGGGTCAGTCCGCGCCGGGCCCGGGGGCAAACCGCTCCCCAGGCCTGGCGCGGGCCATGTGACCCTATTCGATGCTGGCCGGAATCTTGTGGCCCTTTTCCTTCCAGTAGCGGGCGGCGCCCGGATGGATCTTCATCTTGATCGCCGCCATCTGGTCCAGCGCCGGGGCGACGGAAAAGCCGGACTGCCACCCCTTGTGAACCCGCAGAAGGAACTTCTTGCCCTTCTCCGAGAAATTCAGGCGGGTCACTTCGTAGACCACATCGTTCGGCACCTGGGCTCCGACGATCGTCCAGGCCGTGTAGCCGAGGGTCGGCACGTCCTTGTCCTGTCCATCGTAGGAGTTGGCCGGGATGGTGACCGGGAAGTAGGCGCTGTTCTGCTTCAGCATCTCATCGCGAACCGCCCCGTCCAGCGGGAGGAGCGTAATGGGAAGCGAGGTGGCGAGCTTGAGAATCGAGGGAGAGGGAATCGGGTTCGGAATCGTGAAGGCGTCGAGCCGGTTGTCCTTGATGGCATCGGCGGCCACGTTCCAGTTCAGATTCTCTTCGCGGACCTTGATCTTGGCGAGCGCCACCATGGTCCGCGTCATGAAGTGCGTGCTGCTGCCCTTCTGCGCGAAGCTCACGCGCTTGCCGTCAAGTTCAGCTACGCTCTTGTAGCCCGCGCGCTTGGAGGTCGCGATATGGAAGAAGGACACCGTGCCGGGGCCCATGCCCCGGATGTTCGTGTACTTCTTCTTGAACATCTTCTTGCCCTTGAAGGCCAGCTGAAGAAGGGTGGCGACGCCGAGGCCGAAATCCGCCTTCTTCGCTTCGACGAGCCGGATGTCGGCCACAGCGCCCTGCGTCGTCACGTTGTTCATTTCAACCGTTTTGGACTCCTGGGAGATCAGTGCTGCAAGACCGCCCCAAATGACGAAGGCCGCCGCGCCGGGTCCCGCGCTGGCAACCGAGGTTTTCACGCGAGCTGCTTCGGCTCCCGAAACGATCATGGCGAAAGCAACCAGGATCGCTGCCAGGGAAACCGTCATCCTCCGAATTCCGAACATCATTTTACCTCCTCGTTATATGAAACAACTGAGCGGGAGAAAAGAATCCCCGCAATTTGAACACCGCTGCTCTTTTATGTTGGACAGGGCGAAAAAAAACTTTCGCCGCTGGAAAATCCCCAGTGGGGCACTCCTGCCTGCACTATTTGCGCTTTCAGGCGGCTGATTATGGAAACGATGTACAAAAATGTTATCGGAGTCGGATGAAGAGGTCAAGGAAAGGAAAATGAGAAAATTGCCCTGAATTCAACACGAATCACAGAGTCTGACGCATTCAATTCAGAGTTTTTCCTCTGAAATTTCTGATTTCCACCCCAGCTCGGCCTCGCACCATCTTGCGGCGGCCAAAAGGGAAACCTCATCGAAGGGCCCGGCCCCCAGCTGGATGCCAATGGGAAGATTCCCCTCCCCCCGCTCGAGGGGAAGGCTGACGGCCGGAAAACCGGCGAACGTAAGGGGCTCATTCAAAAGGGGATTTCCGGTGGAAGCCTCGGCCGCGGGCGCCCGCTCCGTGGCCGCGGGAAGGAGGAGCAGATCGAAATCCCGGGCCTGCTCCCTCAGTTCACGTGTGAAACGGGCCCGGAGGCGCTGGGCCCGCAGATAATGCACCGCCGGCACCATCGCGCCCATCGAAACGAACTCGCGGACGAGCGGCGGGTATTCATCCCGGTGCTTCCGGAACATGTCCGCATGATAGGCGGCGGCCTCCGCCTGCATGATGACGCGGTGGGCACTGTGCAGAAGATCGATATCCATCGGGAAGCGAACCTCAGCGACCTCGGCGCCCGCCCCGGTAAGCCGATCGGCCGCCCGCGAGATGGCGTCCGCCACCTCTGGCGCCGCCCGCGGCAGGGTCTCTTCCCGGAAAAAACCCACCCGGGCTGGTCGGCACGGTGCGGACAGCGCCGCATAATCCGGGACGGGCACATCTGGCGCGCCCGAATCGCGTCCATCCGCCCCCGCGATCACCTGAAGCAAGATGGCGGCATCCTCCGCCGTGCGCGAGAGGATTCCCATGTGGTCCAGCGACCAGGACACCGGAACCACCCCGGTCCGGGGAATCCTCCCGTAGGTCGGCTTCAGCCCCACCACCCCGCAAAAAGAGGCCGGCCGGAGGGTCGAGCCCCCCGTCTGGCTCCCGATCGCTGCCGGCATCATCCCGCACGCAACGCCCGCGGCCGAGCCGCTGCTCGATCCACCCGGGGTGTGCGCCAGGTTCCAGGGGTTCCGCGTCGGCGGAGGATCCGCCGTGGCGAAGGCAGTCGTCACGGTCTTCCCGAGGATCACCGCGCCCGCCTCCCGCATCCGGGCCGCCAGGGAGGCGTCCGCCTCCGGCATGTGGCCCGCCAGAAAGGAAACACCCGCCGCGCGCGGCATTCCGGCCACGTCCACAATGTCCTTAATCCCGACAGGCGCGCCACAGATGGCGCCGCCCTTTCCTTCGCATTCCTCTGCCTGGCGGATCGCATCTTCCCGATCGAGGTGGGCCCAGGCCCGGACCTGCCCCTCCAGGGCATCCACGCGCCCCAAAAGCGCCCGCACCCATTCCGCCGGCGTCAGGCTGCCCGCCCGGATGCGCCGCAGGCCCTCGGCCAGGGTGATACGCCAGATATCGCTCATTCCATCCACCTCACGGCTTTTCCCTCTCGATCGCATCGAGGCGGCGCAGGAGCTCCGCCACCCGGGGATTTCCGCCCGCGGGGGGCCGCCAGTCCACCTGGACCACCGGCACGCCGTCCGCCCGCAGCTCTTCGGCGAACATCTCAAGGCCGATATTCACCACCTGCAGGGGCTGCCCGAAAAACCGATCGAGACTCAACTTCCCTCCTCCAGCAACACGGCGGCGGTTTCGGGCGCCACCAGCAGGGCCGCAAAGCGGACCGCCTGCGCGTTCGAGGGGAAAACCACGATTCCGGCATCCTCCAGCGCGGCCACCTGCCCGCCGAAACCTTGCGGATCATCCGCGGTGCCGACGACGGAGGCCACCGCCGCCAGCGGGCGCCCCCTTTTCTCCGCCGCCGCGCGGGCCCGGCGCACCGCATCCGCCAGCGGCGCCGCGGGGTCTGCGTGCGCGCCTTTCCCCAAAACCAGATCCAGCAGGAGAACTCCGGCCTGGCCGGATTCGCCCGCCGCCAGGATCCGCTCCG
>JAQBZT010000281.1 GCA_027622355.1 bacterium
CATGGGCGGCGCCCACCACCACACCCCCCTTGGCGGTGCCATCGATCTTCGTCAGCACCAGACCCGTCACGCCGAGCGCCTCGCCGAACTCGCGGACCTGCACCAGCACATTCTGTCCGCTCGTCGCATCCAGCACCAAAAGCACCTCGTGCGGCGCGCCCTCCACCTGGCGCCCGACCACCCGGCGCACTTTCTTCAGCTCTTCCATGAGATTTTTCTGGGTGTGGAGCCGCCCCGCCGTATCCGCCAGCAAGATGTCCGCCCCGCGCGCGCGGGCCGCCTGGAGGGCGTCGAAAACCACGGCGGAGGGATCCGCCCCTTCATCGAGCCGAATGACCTCGCAGCCCGACCGCTCGGCCCAGATGGAGATCTGCTCCCCCGCGCCCGCCCGGAAGGTGTCCGCGGCGGCAAGGATGACTTTTTTCCCCTCGGCCGCGTACCGGGCCGCCAGCTTGCCGGCAGTGGTGGTTTTGCCCGCCCCGTTCACCCCGACCATCAGGATGACGCGGGGGCTTCCCGGAGGCGGCGCGCCGGGCGGGGCGCCGGGTTTCGGCGCTTCGAGCAGGCCGAGGATGATGCGGCGGACCCTTTCGATCGGCGCGCCCGTGCCGCCCTCGCCCCGCCGAAGCTTCTCCAGGATCCGACCGACCGTCCGAGGGCCCATGTCCGCCGTGTAGAGGATTTCCTCGAGCGCATCGAGTGCATCGGCGTCCAGCTTCTCGAAACGGCCCAGAGCGCTCTCCAGCCGCCCCAGAAAGGCGTCCCGGGTCTTCGAGAGACCATTGCGCAGGCGGCGGAACCATCCGCCCTTTTGCGATTCCTCCCCCCGTGGCGCAGAGGGGTCCTGAAGATTCATTTTCTCGATTTCCTTGATGCCCGGAACTTCCGGTGAGCAAAAAACCGCCCCGCGCCGTTTCGCGGGACGGAATTTTGGGAAACGTATGAAATGAGCGGCGCGCTCAGCCTACCCGGCCTCCACCGCCTCGGCTGCGAGACCGCCGGCGTCCGCCGACTGCTCTTCTTCCTTCCGATCGAACTTGACCGAAACGACGATGGAAACCCCCTTCTCCTTCTGGGTGATCCCGTAGAGCTGCGTCGCATAGGACATGGTCTTCTTGTTGTGGGTGACGACGACAAACTGGCTCCGATCCTCGAGTTCCCCGAGGATATTGCGGAACCGGCCGACGTTGGCGTCATCCAGCGTCGCATCCACCTCATCGAGGAGGCAGAACGGGCTCGGCCGGACCGAGAACACCGAAAAGAGCAGCGCGATGGCCGTCAGCGCCTTCTCGCCCGCCGAGAGGAGCATGATGTTGCCCGGCCGCTTGCCCGGAGGCCGGACCTCGATGTCCACCCCGGTCTCGAGCGGATCGTTCGGATCGAGAAGATACATCCGGGCCTCTCCGCCCTCGAAGAGGCGGCTGAAGATTTTGGCGAATTGCTCGCTGACCTTCTCGAACGCCTCGACAAACCGGTGCCGGGTGGTTTGATTCAGCTTCTCGATCGTCGCATGCAGGTCCGCGATTGAACGCTCCAGGTCCTCTTCCTGCTCCTTGAGGAAAGCGTATTCCTGGTTGACCTCGTCGAACTCCCGGGCGGCGAGCGGGTTCACCTCGCCCATCCGGTCGAGACGCTGCTGCAGCATCTCCAGGCGGTTCACCAGTTCCTGGTATGCGGGAAGCTGCTCGCGGTTTTTCTCGGCCACCTCCGGCAGGTGGACTTCGTAGTTGTCTTTCGCAAGCTCGATCATGGACTCGCGCCGCACGCGGAGCGAGGTCCGCCGCTCGGCGGCCTCGCTGATGTGGCCCTGCAGGATGGTAGCTTCGTCCCGCATCTGCCGGATCCACTCGGTTATCGCGCTCTCCTGGGTGCGGGTTTCCTCGACGAGCGCGACGCAGACGGTCTGCTCCTTTTCGATGGCAGCCTTCTCCTCCCGGCGCATTGAGATCTCCTCGCGGCTCTGGCCCCGGTTCATCTCAATGCGCTCACGCTTGCGCATGGAGTCTTCCTTCTCCTCCATGCGCCGCACGCGGCGGGCCTCGTTTTGCGTGCCCGCATCCGAGAGACGCTGCAGCTCGCCACGCACGCCCGAGAGGCGCCCCTGAAGCTCCGTCAAGGCGACGCGGCGCTCGGTGACGGCGGCCTCGACCTCGCCCGCCTTCGCGGAAACCTGCATGCGGGCTTCCTCGGCAGAAGCCGCGCGGGATTCGGCCTCGGCCCGGGAGGCCGTGGCCCTCTCCCCTTCCGCGTGGGCTTCCTGCAGCTCCCGCACGAGCCGTTCCTGCTCGCGGAGCTGTTGCGCATGCTCGCCGGAGAGCTGCTGGAACCTCTCTTCGGCCGCGTGGAGTTTCTCTTTGCAGGCCCGGAGCTTCTCCTCGGCCTCCACTTTGGCGAGTTCGGCCTCGCGGGCGCTCTGGCTGGCCCGCCGGCTCTCCTCCTCCAGCCGCTGGCTCTCTGCCAGCTGCTGCTGGCTCTGGCTGGTCAGATGGGAAAGCCGCACCTCGGTCGACTGGACATCGGTCTGAAGCTGGGTCCTGCGGCTGGCCCGATCGAGAAGCCCGGACACACGCTCGCCCGCCAGGCCCCCTTCCACCGCACCCGAGGGCAGGATGACCTCTCCCGAGAGGGTAACCCACGTCAACTCCGCCGAACCCGCCGACATCGCTCCCCGGGCGGCATCAAGATCCCGGGCCACGGCCACCGTTCCCAGCAGGCTTTCGATCAGGGGGCGGTACTCGCTCGCGCACCGCACAAGGCCGGTCGCGGCGCCGAGAACGCCCTCGCGCACAGGCACCTCCAGCACCGGCTTTCGGCGCGGAGCCAGGGGAAGCGCCAGCCCTCTCCGGTTCTCCGCCTGGACCAGCGCCTGAATCGCCCGCAGCGCCGCTTCGCCATCGCGCACCAGTACGCCGGAGAGCGTCTCGCCCAGCGCCGCCTCAATCGCCTTGCGGTGGTCGGGCTCGACGGTCAGCGCGTCCACCAGAACCCCCAACACCTCGGCGCCCGCCGCACGAAACTCGCTCTCGCCCGCACGCCCGACCGCCTCATCCCGGAGCCGCTCGATCTCCTGGAGGGAGGACCGGGAGCTGACCAGCGACTCGCGCTCCGTCGAAAATTTTTCCTCGGAGGAGCGGAGAAGAACCCTGGCTCTCTCATTTTCGGCCGAAAGACGTTCCGCCTCCGCCCGAAGACGGGCGTCGCGCCCGGCCGTTTCCTCGAAGTGGGCCGTCTGCACGCGGGTTTCCTCGCCAGCCTGTTCCCGGAGGTGTTCCGCCGCCGCCACCTCACGGGCCAGCCGCGCGATCGCCCGCTCCACACCCTCTCTCTGCGACTCCGCCGCGGCGATGCGCTGGCGCATGCGGCTCAGCGTTTCGGTTTCCTCCGCCTGCGTCTTGCGCGCATCGGAGGAGGCCGCCTCCACTTCCGCCAGCTGGGCCCGGACCGCGCTCAATTGCGCCGCGCCCGCATCAAACTTCCTCTGGGCCTCTTCCGTTTGCACCGCGAGCTCATCTTCCAGGGCGGCGAGGCGCTCGCTCTCGAGTTTGATGCGCTCGCCCTCTGCCGCCAGGGCATCCATCTCCTCGGCGCGGCGCGCGTCCTCCGCGTCCAGTTCGATCAACTGGCCGGAGAGCATCTCCAGGCGGTTGTCCAGG
>JAQBZT010000282.1 GCA_027622355.1 bacterium
CGATGGGCAGGACGCGCGACGCCTGACGCGCCGGATAATAGCCGAAGAAAATCCCCACCGCCCCCGAGAAGACGAAGGAAATCACCACCGCCTCGGACTGGAGCATGACGGGCCAGCCCGCGAAGTTGGCCACGGCGGCGGCGGCGGAGATACCGGCTGCGATCCCGAAAAATCCGCCGACCAGGGCGAGGACAAGCGCCTCGACGAGGAACTGCGTGAGGATGTCCCGCGCTCGTGCGCCGATGGCCATGCGCAGGCCGATCTCCCGGGTCCGCTCAGTCACCGAGACCAACATGATGTTCATGATCCCGATCCCGCCGACCAACAGCGAGATGGAGGCGATGGACGCCAGGAGCAAGGAAAGTACCCGGGAGGACTCTTCCCGCGCCTGGAGGATCTCCGAGAGGTTTCGGATCCAGAAGTCATCGGGCTGGCCGGGGGGGATGCGGTGGCGCTGGCGCAGCAGGCTGCGGATCTCGGCCTCTGCCTTGCCGACGGTCGCCGCGCTGCGCGCGTTGACCATGATCGCGGCAACCTTCCGGATGTTGGTGGCGTCCACGCCGAGGACTTTCTTTTTGGCCGTGGAGAGGGGAATGAGGATCACGTCGTCCTGGTCATTGCCCCAGCCCGTCTGGCCCTTGGCCTCCAGCGTCCCGATCACCGTGAATGGTATCTTCTTGATCCGGATGATCTGGCCGACCGGGTCCAGCCCGCCGAAGAGGTTTTCCACTACCGATTTGCCGAGAATCGCAACCTTGTCGCTCCGGGCCACCTCCTCCCCGCTGAAGAACCGGCCTAGGGCAGGCTGCCAGGCGCGCACTTCGAAGTACTCCGGCGTTACGCCATAGATTGTGGTGGACCAGTTCTGGTGGCCAAAAACCACCTGGCCCCCCCGGCGGATGCTCGGCGCGGCAGCCAGAACGTTGGGCAACTCGCGCTGCATGGCCTGGGCATCGTCCTCGGTAAGGGTCATGACGAACCCCCGCCCCAGACGCGCGCCGCCGGCGGTGCGGGCGCCAGAGATGACGATGATGAGATTTGAGCCGAGACTCTGGATCTGCTCCGTGACGCGGGCCTGAGCCCCCGACCCCACGGCCACCATGACGATGACCGCGCCGACGCCGATGATGACGCCCAGCATGGTCAGGACGCTTCGCAGCTTGTTCACGAGCAGTGCCCGGATGGCCACGCGGAAGCTGACGAGAACGTTCATCGGGACTCCTCCCAGGTACCTTGCGCGGCAAGCGTCTCGGCTGCGTCGTGGGGCTCCTTGACCTGCTCGTCCTTCAGTACCCTCCCGTCGCGAAAGGTGATGATCCGCCCGGCGTGGAGGGAGATGTCATGCTCGTGGGTGACGAGGACGATGGTGGGCCCAGCCTGGTTGAGTTTCTGAAAGAGGGCCATGATCTCTATGCTCACATGCGAATCGAGGTTCCCGGTGGGCTCATCGGCGAGGAGCAGGATCGGCTCGTTGACGAGGGCCCGGGCGATAGCGACACGCTGCTGTTGGCCGCCCGAAAGCTGGGAGGGGTGATGGTGGGCGCGGTCGGCGAGGCCAACCGCCTCAAGCTTCTCCCACGCCCGGGCGCGCTGCTGGCGGGAGGGGAACCCGCTATAGAGGAGAGGAAGCTCGACGTTCTCGAGCGCACTGGTGCGAGGCAGCAGGTTGAAGGTCTGGAACACGAAGCCGATCTTCGTGTTCCGGATGCGGGCCAGATCGTCGCGGCCAAGGCGCGAGACGTCGGCCCCGTCGAAGTGGTGGGCCCCCGAGGTGGGCGTGTCAAGGCAGCCGAGAAGGTTCATGAAGGTGGACTTCCCCGATCCAGAAGGTCCCATGACGGCGACGAACTCTCCCGCCTGGATCGCCACCGACACCCCCCGCAGGGCGTGAACCACCACGTCGCCGCCGAGCCGGTAGTCCTTGGTCAAATCGTGGGTCTCGACAATGGGCTTGTCCATTTCAGAACCCTAAGCGAAGGCCGCGCCGCCCGGACCCGGCCGCTTTCCGGGCATCGCCGGGGGTGGCGGCCCGGATGATGATCTTCTCGCCTGCGCGGAGCGGCCCCGCGAGCACCTCGGTAAAGTTCCCGTCGCTCAGGCCGACGCTCAACTCCACGGCCTTGGGCCGGCCGTCGGGGCCGAGGCGCCAGACACGGCCGGGGAAGCCCTGTCCACCGCGGCCCGAGAGAGACTGGAGCAACTTCTCGAGAGTTTCCTTTTGACCGGGGGTGAGGGACTCCTTGAGCCGCTCGAGAACGTTCTGCTGAATCTGGCGGGCCTGTCTGCCCCGCTCCTCCTGCGGAAGGGCGCGCAGGCCGCGAAAACTGCTTCGCGCATCCTCCATGAGGGTCCGCAGACGTGCCCGTTGGGCGGGCTCGAGGCCGAGCTTCTCCCGGAGCAGGGGCGCCAGTTCGCGGAGGGAGGGGCCCCCCCGTCCGGAACCTCTGCCGCCGGCCCCGGCCGGCGGCGATGGCTGGACGCTGCGCGGGGCCCCCGCCGGCTGGAAGCGGAGCGCCGCGTTGGGCACCTTGATCACGTTCGCCTTGTGGTTCACCACGATGGCGACATTGGCTGTCATGCCGGGGAAGAGCTTCAGATCTGGGTTCTCGGCCGAGATCACCACGTCGTAGGTCACGACATTCTGGGCCACCTGGGGAGCCTTGCGCACTTGCATGACCCGCCCCTGGAAGGATTGGCCGGGAAAAGAGTCCACTGTGAAGGTGGCCTGCTGGCCCACCTCGATTCGGCTGATATCGGCCTCGTCCACCAGGGTGTTCACCTGCATCTTCCGCAGGTCCTCGGCGATCGTGAAGAGGGTCGGCGCCTGAAGGCTCGCCGCTACCGTCTGACCGACGTCCACGTTGCGAGAGACCACCACCCCGTCTACCGGGGCGAGGATGATGGTGTAGTCGAGCTCGGCCTGGGCTTGACGCAGGGAGGCCTCCCGCTGCCGAACGGTGGCCCGCGCATCCAGGAGCTGGGCTTCGGCCACCTTCAACCGTGCCTGGGCCGCCTTGATGTTTGAGGCCTGGGCCGACTCCTGGGCGCGCATGGCCTCGCGAAGGGCCACGGCCGACTCATAGGCGGCCTCGCTGTTCTCCTTCTCGCTTCTGGGGATGAGCTTCTGCCGGAACAGGGCGTTGTTGCGATCCAGCTTCCGCTTGGTGTCGAGGAGGGAAACCCGCGCGTTGGCGGTCTGCGCCCGCGCCGTGGCGAGCGCGGCACGGGCGTTTTCGATGTCGGCGCGGGCCTGCTCGAGGCTGGCCAGGCGGATGCCGATAGTCGCCTGGGCGGCCTCCACCTCGGCCCGGGCCCGATCTAGCTTTGCCTCGAAAATTTCCGGAGCGATACGGGCGATGACCTGGCCCCGGCGGACGACGGAGTTATAGTCGACAAGGAGCCGTTGAATCTGGCCAGAGACCTGTGAGCCGACGAGAACGGTGTTGACGGCGTTCAGGGTCCCCGAGGCCGACACCGTGACGGTGATCGGCCCCCGCTCCGCCTTGGCCGTGCGGAAGGCCGGCTGCGTCCCCTGCCCCTGGCTATAGAAGAAGGCGCCGATGGCGGTGAGCCCAACGGCAGCCAATGCCAGGAAGAACAGTTTACGCTGCATGGCTGGACCCTCGAGAAGGGGGCCGGAA
>JAQBZT010000283.1 GCA_027622355.1 bacterium
TGCCGAACCGGCAGACCATCATCGCGGAGATCAAGGTGCAGCTGCGGGCGGGCGCGCTCCCGCAGGAGTTCGGCCTCGAGGAGGCCGACTATGCGGAGCTCGCCGCGGCGTCCCTCGCCCGCTACAGCAAGGACCGGCCCGCGCGGCGGATGGCGGATTTCGCGGGAGACGGCGCGGCGTTTGACTTCACCCTTCCCGCCGACTGGGACGATGCCCTCTCCTCGGCGCAGCAGGTCGAGTACCCCCAGGGAAAGCGCGCGCCCGCCTATCTTCAGCGCAGGGACTGGACGCTCTACGCCCCCGGCACCCCGGCGGCGAAGCTCAGGCTCCTCCGCCACACCCCGGGGGCGGGCGAGACGGTGCGCCTTTTCTACACCGCGGCCCACACCGCCGATGAGAGCGCGACCTCGGTTTCCGCCGGAGACCTCAAGGCGGTGACCTGGCTCGGGGCGGCCGAGGGCTGCCACATCCTCGCGCGGCGCTTCGCGCAGACGGGGGCGCCCACCCTCTCGGCGGATGCGGTGGACTACCGGAGCCGCTCGAAGGAGTACACCGACCTCGCCAAGGAACTCGAGCGGAAGTACCGCCTCCACATGGGGCTGCGCGAGGGGGAGACGGCGAGGCCGGCGGGGGTCTCCCTCGACTGGGACAGTGCGCTGACGCAAGGGCGCGGCGACTATCTCACCCACGGCGGACCGGAGGATCGCTAGATGGACGACTGGAAGCTCACGGTGAAAGAGTCCGGCCCCCTTCTCGATCCCGCCTTCGACGCGGAGGCGGAGATGTTCGCCGCCGCAGAAGCCGCAGTAGAAGACGCCGCCGGGATGATCGCGGCGCGCGTCCGGGCGAGGACCCCCGAGGGGGCGAGCGGCGGGCTGCGCGGCGCGATCGCGGCCGAGGTCAGGGGGAAAAGTCTCGACACCCTCCGCGGGCGCATCGCCGCCTCGCTGCCCTATGCGGCGGCGGTCGAGCAGGGCCGCCCCCCCGGCGGCTTTCCGCCCTGGCGGCCGGGGAGCCCGCTCTTCCGTTGGGTTTCCCAAAAATTCGGCTCTGGAGAGACCGCGCGCATCTCGTTTCTCGTCGCGCGGAAGATCGCCCGGCGCGGCACGCGGGGCGCGCACATGTTCCGCGATGGATTTCAGGAGAGCCTGCCCCTGATCGCGGCGAGGTTCCAGGCGCTCGGGGCGGAGATTGCGAGGCGGCTCGGTGGCTAGCTCGAACTACAAGATGATCGGCGAGGGCATCGCGGCCGAACTTTCAGCCATTGAGGGCGCGGGTCAGGTGCACACCTACCAGAGATGGGCGGCCGATCTGGGGAAGTATCTTCACCTTTTCCGCTGGGAGGCGCCGGACGGCAAGGATCAGATTCGCGGCTGGATGGTGACGCGCGAGAAGGTCCGCGAGGAGCCGGGCTCGTTCGCCGGAAGCGGCGGCGGCTTTCTCCCCGCGGGGGTCAATAGAAGGACGCACACCTTCCTGCTCTTCGGCCTCATGTCCGCCGAGGACGCCGCCGGGAGCGAACTCATTTTCCAGGATCTGATCGAGGCGCTCTGCGATCGCTTCCGCGACCCGGGGGCGCTCCGCCTCCGGGGGCGGGTGCCCACCCTCGAGCGCCTCGCCCCGCCCGCCGTGGACGCCATCGAACTCCGGGCCTTCGGCGGGGTGCTCTGCCACATCGCGGAGATCCGCATTCAGGCCATCGAGCGGATCGTGCGCGGCTAGAAAAGGAGAGCCCGATGCAAGGACCCCAGAAGGAAGCCACCACCCTCCGCCCGGCCGTGATCCAAGCGCCGCGGCCGGAGGAAACACTGCGGCCGGAGAGTGTCTACCGGTCCAAGCCGGATGTGCCGGCGGATGTGTCCACGAAGAAGCAACCTGTTGAACCTTCCACCAAGAGAGAGGACGAGTGATGGGCGATACCCTGTTGATGGACCGCCAGACGATCGGCGCGGCCGAGGAAAAAGAACTGACGGCGGACAGCGCCGCCGCGAGCACACTGACCGACGCCGCGCTGACCGAGGCGGATGATTTCTGGAACGGGTCCGTCCTGCGGACCATCCGGGGGGCGGGCACCGGCCAGCAGCGCACCGTCACCGACTTCGACGCGGCGAGCGACACCCTGACCGTGGACAGCGCCTGGGCGGCGAACCCCGCCGCGGGGACGGTCTACCTGCTCGATCGGCCCGCCGGGGCGGCCGAGCTCTTCCGCGCGGGGAGCTTCAAGCACGATCTGAGCGTCGAGCCGCTCGAGCGCGCGGTGAAGGACGCGAGCCTCTCGCCCTTTCCCTTCGTGATGGGAAAGCGCTCGGCGAAGCTCAGCTTCACGACCGAGCTGCGCGGCTCGGGCGCGGCGGGGGTGGCCCCCGACTACGGGCTGCTCTTCCGCGCCTGCGGGATGGCGGAGACCGTCGCGGCATCCACCTCTGTGACCTACGCCCCGACCTCGGATAAGGCGAACTTCGCCCGCGCGGCGATCACCGCGTTCGTGGACGGCCTGCGCGTCCTCTACATGGGCTGCATGGGCACCTTCACCGTCAATCTTCCCCTCGACGGGGTGCCGACGGTGGACTGGGAGTTCCAGGCGGCGGACTTCATCGTGTCAGATGCGGCGCTCCTCGCGGGGACGGCCTACGACGCCCAGCTTCCGGCGCCGGTGCTCGTCGCGGGCTTCACCCTCGGCGGCTTCCACTTCGATGCGGCGAACATGACGTTCGAGATGAACAACGAGGTGGCCCTGCGCCAGAGCGCGAACACGGCGGGCGGCCCCATCAACGCCCCCCTCACGCGCAGGGCGCCCTCTGGCAGCTTCGATCCCGAGGCCGTCCTCAAGGCGACGGCCGATCTCTTCGGCGACTGGGAGAGCGGGGCGCAGCTCGCCCTGAGCGTCCAGGCCGGGCAGAGCGCCGGAAACATCTGCACCATCACCGCCCCCAAGTGCCAGCTCGGCGGCGTCGGGATGGGGGACCGCGACGGGCTGTTGACGTTCGATGTCCCCTTCACCCTTGCGCGCGGGACCGGGGACGATGAAATCCAGATCCAGTTCACCTAGGCCGGCCCCCCCTCCACCTTTCGGCGGGAGGGGAAGAAGAGGAGAAGAGATGGAGATCAGCGCTTATCGAAACCGCGGAAGGCGGCCCATCGAGCTTCCCTCGGGGCTCGCGGGCTTCGTGCGCGCCCCGAGCGTGATGGACCTGGCGGCCTACCCCCGCCTCCTCGCCCAGTCGCTCGAGGGCGCCGCCGCCCCGCCGGAAGGAGAGGCCCTCGGCGAGTGGGTCCACTGCGTGCTGCGGCGGTGCTTCATCCCCGCGCGCGGCGCCATGTGCGACAAGGAGCCGGGCGCCTGCGGGCCGGGGGAGCTCTCGGTCCACGAGATCGAAGCGGCGGACGCCGCCGCCATCCTGAATGCCGTCGGCGAGCTCAGCGGCGGAAATGCGGGGGAGGGGCCGGCCGCAGGGGGGGGACCGATAGTCGAAGATGCCGCGTTTCCAGCGGGCGCGCCGGAACCTCCTCGTGACGCTCCACCTGCTGGGGCGGGCCTACGGGGTGCCGCCGCACCTTCTGGCGGAGGCGGTGCCTGAGGCCATCCGCTTTGATCAGGAAGCCCTCGCGGCGG
>JAQBZT010000284.1 GCA_027622355.1 bacterium
GGAAACTCCCTCTGGAATGCAGACAGTGAGCGCGCCTTGGCCATCGGTATGTGTCCCAACGACCGGGCGAGCCGGTCGCGCAAACACTACATCTAGCGCCACCTGAGTCAACGGGATAAGCCGCATCGCGAAGGAGACGCTGGGCGTCCGCCTTGGGTCACAAGCCGAAGTCAGAGATGACCCTTTGCAACGTCCGTCATTTTCGCAAAACCGCAAGCCGTCACGGGTGTCGCCCGGGATCGGCACGGCTTTGCCCCTTGCCCCGGTGCCGGGGTCCGGAACCGCCGGTCGGCGCAAACATGCCCCCCGAAGAAATCGGGGCGCCGTCCCGGAATTCCGCGAATTCCCGGCCCGACACTTTGACGTCTAACTATCCGGGACTTATGATCCCGGCCTGCAGATAAAGGGAGTGCGATGCATGGGCGAAACACCGGATAATGTCGGCGGCGTCGAGGTCGAGGTAAAGGAGGCCGATGCCGGCCCCGGCCACAATCAGCCCAAAGAAGTCGTCTGGGAGCGCTGGCAGAAGAAGCGCACGTTCGTGCGCGCGCTGGAGGGCACCTACGGCGAGCTGCAGCAGGGGCTGATGGAACAGCCGCGCATCTACAAATCCACCGACTGGCAGTGGAAGGGCGGCCCGCAGTTCTTCGACAAGCCGATCATCAATCCGCAGCGCACCGACATCGCCCAGTCGATCGAGACCCACCTGACGGTGATCGCGCCGGGCGGCACCGGCCAGCGCCACGGCCACATGAACTCGGCGCTGTTCTACATCATCTCGGGCAGGGGCTACGACATCCACGACGGCAAGCGCCACGACTACGAGGCGGGCGACATCGTGATCGTCGAGAACGGCTGCGTGCACCAGCATTTCAACGCGTCCGACACCGAGGACCTGGTGTGCCTGGTGATGAAGGCGAAGCCATTGTTCCTGTTCATGCACATGCTGTTCCAGAAGGTCGCCGCCTACCCGCCCAAGGAGGCCGCGCCGGGCTGGGAGCACTGGGAGCCGCCGACGGATCTGTGATCCGCGCGCGCCCCGCCTCCCCGCCAACCCAAGGAATAAATCGATGACCACACACGAACGCGACACGGCCCATATCGGCGCCAACAAATGCAACTGGTACGCCGAGGAGCTGCAGGACTCGGCGGATTTCCGCAAGAACTACCGCCGCAAGCTGACGGTGGTGAAGGCGAAAGACATGCCGTTCGAGCACTCGCCCGACGGGCTGGTGAAGCACCTCGTCCACGAGAAGCTGAACACGGTCGAGAACTGCGTCGAGGCCTACATGCAGTTCATCCCGCCGGCCAGCCACACCGGCAAGCGCCGCATCCTCGCCGAGCAGATCCTGTTCGTCGCCGACGGCGAGGGCTACGATTTGCACTGGGACGTGGAATACGACGTCGACATCGAATTCCACTGGTCGTGGAAGGAAGAGCCGCGCAAATTCGAATGGAAGCGCGGCGACTTCATCTTCGTGCCGGCCTACTGCCTGCAGCAGCATTTCAATTCGGACCCGGAGAACGAGGCCCGGCTGATCGTCATCACCAACCGCATCTTCAAGTCGATGGGGCTGAACTGGCTGGAGCAGGTGGAGAACGCGCCGGATTACGAGGGCGATCTGGAGCCGATGCTGGCCGGGCCGGGCTGGCTGCCGGATTCGCGGGATTGAAAAGGAGCGACGGTCAGAGATAGCGAAGAAAACTGCATCTAGGCGGTGGTAACGTCAGAATCCCGGATTTCTTGAAAATTTAAGAAAGCTAATAGCCGCCTGTCAGTTCCCATTATTGCCTCTAACCGTAGGATGCCTGGTTCGGAAAGGCGAAATCCTTGCAGCATAGCGCGCATTACGACGCCTGCGAGCGGTCCCCCCCGCTCTTTTGCTTGTTCCTTCGCCTGTTGAATAACGTCTGCCGATGCTCCGCCTATTTCGAGTTCGTCGTCGTTCGGGAGGATCAGTCGCAATTCTATTTTTTCGATCGGGTCATCGGTATCAAAATTGGCCCTCGAATATATGCAAATGCGGGCGTTCCAAATGTTTTGATCAGCCGATAATTTTTGTGCCTTCTTATCCGAAACTTCTACCCGATAACGGACGTTGTCGGGCATTAAGCCGACAAGAGTAATAATATCGTTTTTTTCTTCTCGGATATCCTCGCAGAACATGCCGATTATGGACATCGGGATCATTGGTCTATCCGAATTTTCCGTGGCTCAGAATTGTCACCAGCGGCCGCCGAAGATGATGACGTCATGGTGATGACAGGCTTTGAAAATTCGTTTCCTCCATCATTTTCGTCTATTTTTCGTGCTTCAAAGTAGGGCTCCCAACCGATTGCCCATAACAACTCACCAATGCTCCGGGTGGTCAGGTTTTCAAGCCCCGTAAATTTGCGGTTTATCGCAGAACGATCGACACCGAGCACATCTGCAATCGCTTGCTGTGTCAGTTTTCGCTCCGACTTTTCAGCGGCGAGGGCTTTTTGAAGCTCTTGGTGGACGCGAGAAATAAAGCGCGAACCTGCGCGCGAGCGCTCATCGATTTTGAATTCAAACGAGGGCATCATAGGTTCCTGACGTGAATTTTGGTTCATCCAACTCCAGCGCATCCCGCTCCAACATCACTTGTCGGCGGGCGTCTTCGTAAGATTTTTTGACAGTCGGCCGCTTATACCAATCGGCGTAATCCAAAATGGCAACGATAAAGACGCGGGGTTTATAGACCCAGCCAAACACCCTTAAATCCGGCGTTTTCATTTCCCAAACTTCGTCTTCATTTGGCATCAAATCCTGAAACATTTTCCCGTATCGCATTTCGTTTCCGCTTATCCACCGGAGCAGAAGGGCGTCGAATTGCTCCTCAGGCGTTTGGGACGCCTCCAACCTTCCGCATTGCCATGTTGGTAAGTCGCTCTGCAATCCCTCCATAAAAGGCGGTAAAGCGTAGAACGCACGCTGAGGTTGGCCCCTTCTAGGGAGCAAGATATCGATACGCGTCAGCGGTCCGACCGCTCCTGATAAATTAGATAGTGTTGCCATATACGTCAACATTGGGTTAAAAAAAACCAAGTCTCGTCGGCACGCATAACTACCGCCACCGTGGATACCGAGAGTGTACCTGCGTGTAGTGGCGTGCAACCGTTTCTAATCGGACCAACAAACGCCTTCATGCTGGTCGTTCCCGGCCGACTGACGAACCAGGTGCCACTGACGACCGTGGATTTTATCGGGACGTCGCGATCCGGGGATCCTGTTTTTGGTAAACAAACCGGGACACCACCCAACATTGATGTTTTTTGCCCGACTTTACCCCCAAATGTTCGCTTTTTGTTCTTTTCCGTGATAGGCTCGCCGTAACACACCGACGGCCAGAGAGGCCCCGCGGCCGCGCGATCCACCGTCGCGCGCGAACCGGCGGTCTGTCCGCGCGCCGGATAACACAGGAGACGCCCCTCCATGCCCCTGTCCCTCCCCGTGTCCGCGCCCCTCCCCCTCCAGGACCCCGCCGCCCGCCCTCCCGGACGGAGCGCGGAACGGCAACGAAAACCCCGCCCCGGCTGCCGCCCCCGCCCGGCCGACGCGGCCCGCCTCCGGGCAGCGC
>JAQBZT010000285.1 GCA_027622355.1 bacterium
GCCGTGCGCAGATGCCCGGCGGTCAACGTGCGCCTGAGCGGAAACGAATTTCAGCAGATGCAGGACGTGAACATCGGCGTCGCCGTCGCCGTCGAGAACGGCCTCATGGTCCCCGTCATCCGGGGAGCCGATCAGAAAGGGATCGATCAGATCGCAAGAGAGAGCCGCGCGCTGTCAACAGCCGCCCGGGCGGGCACTTTGGGTCTTGATGCGATGGCGGGCGGCACGTTCACCATCACGAATCTCGGCGCGATGGGAGTCGATCACTTCTCGGCCATCATCAACTTCCCCGAGAGCGCGATCCTCTCGGTCGGCGCCGCAAGGCCCCGCGCCGTCGTCCGTGGCGGCGAAGTCGTCCCCCGGACGACCTGCTATTTCGGGATCAACGCCGACCACCGCCTCGTGGACGGCGCCCCCGCGGCCGCGTTCCTCGCCACGCTCAAGGAAATGCTCGAGCACCCCAAAGTCATGCCGGCGTAGGGGGCCAAATGAAAATTCTTTTAAAAATTATCGTCGTCAAGACGTAAATAAGGTGTCAATATTCTTTCTGATTCATTGATAATTTCTTTAAGTTTTTGACGGATTTCATCCGGAGTTCCTGAATCTAATTTTTCAAAAATTCTGTTTTGAAGTTCCTCTTGCGATATATGATTTGGGTCTCGAATTAAATTCGCAGTGGCAGCTAGGACTTCGTTTTTTATCTCCCGTATTTGCTCAACACAACCCCGCAATTTGTTGTCCCCAAGAAGAATGGAACATCGGGAATTCAATGCCTCCAAATTATCGAATTTGTCTTTATGAGCTTCTGTCAAACGCTTAAAAGGCACAAGATAAGCATCCTCTGGTGACTCGCCGCTCATCACATCATCCGCCCATCTAGGTTTCAAATCATTAGAAATGCCCACTATCGGAGACCTTGAACTGTTAATGGCGTCACTGGCTGCGTGTATTGCAAGTAGCATTTCCTCGGCAAGTCCAAATTTTCTACCCGCGGTAATTTGCCGTTTCCATGTTTGCAGCCCGTAAAATGCAAGTACAGCAAGAAAGGCTGTGCTGAAAGCTTGAATGAAGTTCAGGGCATAACTCATATTTTGGCCCATTGATTCGCCTCCAGTCATGACCGCTCGACGCGCATAAGAGTTCCTCTTCTATCGACGCACCTCCTTGATTCAGCGCGAGCTACTGTCAAATACCCCCCCCTACGGCGTGATCATGGCGCGCATGACGCCGTCGCCGCGCGCCTTGACGAGGGCGATGGCTTCATCGAACCGGTCCAGCGGGAAGGTGTGCGTGAGCATTTTTTCGGCGTCAATGTGCCCCTCGGTGATGAGCTGGATCGCGCGCGGGTAGCAGTTGGGCGAGCCGCGCCCGCCGAAGATCGTGATCTCATCGAGGACGATCCGGTCGGAGGGAAGGGACACCTCCTTCCCGCCGTTGATCCCCTCGAGGACGACGCGGCCCCCGCGCCGGGCCATGGCGACCGCGTTCCGCATCGCCTCGGGCGGGCCGGCGCACTCGATCACCAGGTCCACCCCCCGGCCGCCGGTATCTTCCATGACCACCTTCACCGGGTCATCCTTCGTCACGTCGATCGCCACATCCGCGCCGAGCGCGCGGGCGATGTCGAGGCGGTAGCCCCTTCCCGCGATGTAGGTCTTCGCGGCGCCGAAGGCCCGGACGAGTTGGAGGACGGAGAGGCCGAGCAGGCCCGGCCCCACGATGGCGACCGTGTCGGCGGGCTGGACGCCGCCTCCCCGCTCGATGGAATGAAGGGCGACCACCACCTGGTTGACGATGACGGCCTCCTTCCAGCTCATGGAGGCGGGCAGGCGGTGGAGATTGGTGGGCGGGGCGACGCCGTACTCGCTGAAGGCGCCGTTCGCCGAGTGGCCGAGCAGCTTGTAGCCGCCGCCCGGCTTTCCGGTCTCCTCGCAGAGGTGATAGCTCCCCCGTCGGCACATCCCGCAGACCCCGCAGCCGATCGTGGGCTCCATGATGACCCGATCGCCGACCTTCAGATCGGTCTTCGCGCCGCTCCCGATGGCGGCGACCTCGCCGCCCCACTCGTGGCCCTGGATGAAGGGATAGAACGGCGGCCACGCGGGGCGCATGTGCCCCGAGAGAATGTGGATGTCGGTGCCGCAGATGCCGCAGGCGGCCACCTTCACCAGGATCAAGCCCGGCTCGTAATCGGGGACCGGGATGGTTTCGATCTTCACGTCCTCGGGGCCGTAGGTGACGGCCGCCTTCATCTCCTTGGGGATGGATGGCATGGGCGCTCCTCCTATTTCGGCGTGAACTGCTGGCCGGCGGCGCGGTCGGGCCGCTGCATCGAGAAAGGGTGATCCGTCCGGCAGTACAAGTTTCCGGCGAGTCTGCCGACCGGGCCGAGCTTCACCGGATCGACGTACTTCTCATCCACCATCACGTCCTCGCGGATGTGCCACCGCACGATCTCGCCGATGATGACGTTCGTGCGGAACACATCCCCGAACGTGAGCAGGTTCCGGAATTCGCACTCCATCGCGACCGGGGCCTCGGCGATGCGCGGGGCCGCCACGATGTCGGCGGGAATCATGGTCAGCCCCGCCTCCTCGAACTCGTTCACCTCGTGGGGGAAGTTCCCGGAGCAGATGTTCATCTGCTCTTCGAGGCCGTTCACCACGGTATGGATGACGTAGCCCTGCGTCTCGCGGATGTTCCGGCTCGTGTCCTTGAGCCGCTCTTCCTTTTCCCCGACCGAGATCGAGAGCATGGGCGGGGCGTGAGACATCACGGTGAAGAAGCTGAAGGGGGCCAGGTTGACGTGGCCCTCGTGGCTGATGGTGCTCACCCAGGCGATGGGCCGGGGAACCACCGAGCCGGTCAGCAGGCGGTAGGTCTGCCGCCAGTCCAGGTCGGCGGGGTCGATCGTTCGGAAGGCCATGCGGTCGAGTCCTCCTGCGTTTCAGGGAAAAAGCGGTTTCCGTTAAAAGTCAGCGGGGGTCAGAACCCCTCGTCGTATTCGTAGACGAGGCCGTCCGGCTCGTCCGGGTCCGCGGGCCGGGTGTTTCCGGGTATCGCGGCGGAGCCCTCCCCTGCCGCGGGAATGACATCTTCATCGAGCGTCCATCTTTCGTAAAGCGTCTCGGGGAGCTCGGCCATGAAGCGCGAAAGGCGCGAAAAGGTGGTCATCCGATGGGTGTCGCTCTCCATCATCGGCTGGCAGAGGTAGAGCTCATCCTTCGCCCGGGTGAGGGCGACGTAGAAAAGACGCCTTTCCTCCTCCTCCCCGCCCGCGTCCCCGAGCGCGCGCGCGTGCGGAAAGCGGCTGTCGGTCAGCCAGATCATGAAGACGGACTTCCACTCGAGCCCCTTGGCCTGATGGACCGAACTCAGGACCACCGCCTCATCGGGCCCCTCCTCCCCGCCGGGGGCCGCGACCTCGGCCGCCACGGTGCCCATCAGGGCGAGTTCGGAGAGGAACACCGCGGCGCTTTCGTACTGGAGGGCGAACTCGGCAAGCTGACGCACGTCCTCGATCCGGGCCGGGGCGTTCTCGAAGGTGTTCTCCATAAAACTCTCGTAGAAGCG
>JAQBZT010000286.1 GCA_027622355.1 bacterium
GAGCCGCTGAATCTGGCTCTTGGAGGCACGCCCGGCGCCGGAGAGGGATTTCTTGATCTCGGTGGCGCCGTAGCTTTGGACGGGAATGCCGGCCTGGGAGGCGGCAAGAAAGATCACCCCCCGGGCGTGGCCCATGATGATGGAGGTGCGCGGATGCTTGACGTGGCTGTAGAGGTTTTCCACCGCCATGATATCGGGCTGGAACTGGCGGATGATCTCGCTGAGGTCGCCGTGGAGCTCGGCGAGGCGCTCCTCGAGAGGGGCTTTTTCCGCCGGACGGAGAACACCGCCCTCCAGGAGGAGGGGCTCCGCCCGCTCGTCCTCCAGGACGAGGACGGCGTAGCCCGTCGTGCCGAGGCCCGGGTCTACGCCCAGAATTCGATAGCTTTGCGCCGCATCTGGCACGGCTTCCCTCGGGTGGGCGGAGAGGGCAGTTCTACGCAGAGAGTTGGGCCATCTCCTCCTCGGAGATGTCGAAATTCGCATAAACGTTCTGCACGTCGTCGTTGTCCTCGAGGAGTTCCATGAGGCGCAGCATCTGCTCGGCCACCTTGCCTTCCACCTTGACGGTGCTCTTGGGGAGCATGGCGAGTTCGGCCACCTCGGTTGCGATCTTGTGTTTTTCCAGGGCGCCGCGAACGTCCTCGAAGGCTTCCGGCAAGGTGCGAATCTCGTAGGCGGATTCGGTGGTTTCCATGTCCTCGGCGCCCGCTTCGAGAACGATGCCCATCAGGGTTTCCTCGTCCACGCTGTCGGTGGAGACGGTGAAGAGCCCCTTTTTTTCGAAAATCCAGGATACGGCATTCGGCTCGGCGAGGTTTCCGTTGTTTTTCGTCAAAATGCTACGAACCTCCGAGCCGGTGCGGTTGCGGTTGTCCGTCGTCACCTGTATGAGAACGGCGACACCGCCGGGGCCATAGCACTCGTAGGCGTACTCCTCGTAGTGGACGCCCTCGAGTTCTCCCGTGCCCTTGGCGATGGCGCGGTTGATGTTGTCCTGGGGCATGTTGGCGCCCTTGGCGGTCTGGATGGCGGAGCGCAGGCGGGGATTCCCCTCGGGGTCGCCCCAGCCGAGCCGGGCCGCGATGGTGATCTCCTTGATCAGTTTCGTGAAAATCTTGCCGCGTTTGGCGTCCAGCGCCCCTTTTTTTCGCTTGATGGTGCTCCATTTTGAATGGCCGGACATGGTGCCGATGCTCCCGTAGATCGAGACGGTTTCTTGTTTTCGGAGGGGGGGGGACCCGTTTCCTCCATGGCTTTGAATTCACTGAGTTTTCTAGCATGCGTGCGGGGGCAAGTAAAGAAGCCACTTCCGGGCGGCGGCCATTTCCGCCCCCGGGGCCGACCTCTAAGTCCTTCAATTATTTCCTGTTCTATCTGGATATTCGGCATACTCCTGTGTTGGAATCGCATAGAGGGGAAATGGACACAAAAGTATTAGGATGCTATTTTCGCGTGGTCTTTTTGATTCCTTGTCAAAATCTATGAATTTCTAGTGTGGATTGCTTTAATGGATAAGCTGGAGAGAGGGGTCCAGACTCTGCGCATCGAGGCCGAGGCGGTTTTGCGGCTGTCGGATCGCCTGGGAGCGGACTTCAGCAAGGCAGCGGACATCGTCCTTGGGTGCAAGGGGCGTGTGGTCGTCACCGGCATGGGCAAGAGCGGCCTCATCGGGCAGAAGATTTCGGCCACGCTTGCAAGTGTCGGTTCGCCTTCTTTTTTCATGCATCCGGCGGAGGGCCGCCACGGGGACCTGGGGATGGTGACTCGCGATGATGTGGTTATCGCCATCTCCTACAGCGGAGAGACGGAGGAACTCATTTCGCTCTTGCCGGTTTTTGCGCGGCTGGGCACTCCGGTGGTTGCCCTGACGGGAGGAATGGCGTCTACGCTGGCGAAAGAGGCGGATGTTGTGCTGGACGTGAGCGTGGAGCGGGAAGCTTGCCCATTGGACCTCACGCCGACGGCGAGCAGCACGGCGACGCTGGCCATGGGCGATGCGCTGGCGATGGCGGTCCTGGAAGCAAGCGGCTTCAAGGAGGATGATTTCGCGCGTTTTCATCCCGGCGGTGCGCTCGGGCGCCGGCTTATTCGGGTAAATGATCTCATGTGCACGGGAGATGCCGTCCCGTGTGTGCAGGTGTCCACCCCGCTGAGCGTTATCCTTCGCGAAATGAGCGCCAAGCGGCTGGGCATGACCTGCGTCGTAAGCGCGGGGGGGGAGCTGGTCGGCATTATCACCGACGGCGATCTCCGGCGCGCACTGGAGCGGACGAGTGGCCGCCTGGAGGCCTCGGCCCGGGATTTGATGTATCCCTCACCGCGGATGATCGCGAAGGAAGAATTGGCCGAAGCGGCCCTCAAAATGATGGAAGATGCCTCGATCACCTCGCTTGTGGTTTCGGATGGCTCGGGCCGGGGGGTGAAAGGCGTCATCCACCTTCATCACCTTTTGAGGGCAGGGGTGGTTTAAGGCACGAAAATTGCTTATCCTAGGGGGTGTGCGGCCAGTAAATACTGACAGCCAGAGAAAAAGTGAGCAAAGTTTTGTTTTGGGGGTGGTGAAGAAGAAAAAAAATAGAGTAAAATGAAAATAATAAAAATCAGACATAAAACTTCTAGACATAAAATCTTTTTTTGAGGATTTCGGCGTGTTGCCCATCGGTACCGTCATTCAATTGTCAGATCCGGAGCGGAAAGTGCGCATGCACACCCGGCTTCTGGGATGGCGGGAGGGGGAGAGCATCCTCCTGGAGCAGCCCGTTCGCAACGGCCAGGGGGTGCGGCTGAACCCGAACACCCCCCTGATCGGCAGAGGGGTTCACGAGGGGAGGGTGTGGGGCTTCCGCTCCGTGGTCACCCATCAGTCGTTTCAGCCTTTCCGGATTCTCTTCATCAAATTTCCCGAGCAGATGGAAGAGGTGGCGCTCCGGAAGGCGGAGCGGTTTCACATGAAAATAGATTCCATCATCTCGTCCCGGAAGATGGACTATGCAAATTTGAAAAAAGACGCGACGGCTCCCCATTGCGAAATACGCAACTTCAGCTCCGGGGGCTGCAATTTTTCGTCATCCTACCGTTTCGAGATCAATATGCCGGTGTTTTTGTCATTCGAATTGCCGACGGGCGGAAAGTCCGTTGAAAATTTGATGGGGTATGTCCGAAGCGTTGTGCGCGATCAAGGGGAAAACGTATACGGCGTTGAATTTGATGCGCGCAGCCCCTCGATCGCGGAGTTTCACGAATTCGTAAACATGGCGATCAACATCCGGAAAAATGCCGTGCTGGCCTCCCCCCTTCCCGTGTCCGTGAACTAGCGGCGCGCCCTTTTCTATTTCTCATCGTTTCATCGCAGATACGAGCGAATAGTGCCGCCTACTTCCATCCTCCCGGCCCAAAGATGAACAGGGCCAGCGCCGCGGCTACGAGAAGGGCGAGCCCCCCCGTATAGCCGGCGATGGACGATATGCGACTCCGAATCACCCGGCCGCAGATAAAACCAGCCACGGCGGGAAGCAGCGCAAGTGCCGAACGGCCGGCCGCCTCGCCGATCAGCAGGCCCGAGCCG
>JAQBZT010000287.1 GCA_027622355.1 bacterium
GTCTTTTCGGACCTGCTGGAGGATCCCGAAGAACTCGGCCGCGCCCTCCGGCTCATCCGCCTGAAGGGAAACGATGTCATCGTCTTTCATGTGATGGATGCGGCCGAGCTGGATTTCCCCTTCGAGGGCCTGGCGCGCATCGAGGATGTGGAGACGGATCAGAACATGACGGTCGAGTGCGAGGTGGTGCGGCCCCCGTATATGGACATTTTGGGCGCTTTCCTGGAGGAAACGCGCGAGCGCTGCCGGGCGGATGGTATAGATTACGTGCTGACTTCCACTGCGGAGCCGCTGGATCGGACGCTGGTCCGTTTCCTGGCCTGGCGCGCGAAACAGAAGGTTTAGGGAAGGGCAATGAGCGTACAGTTTCTTCACACATTGTTCCTGTGGGGATCGGGGCTTCTCGTTCTCCCGATTCTCATTCACCTGCTCCGCCGCCGCCGGATGAAGATCATCCGCCTGCCCACCTTCGAGTTCCTCCTCCGCACGCAGCGCCGCATCACACGCCGGAGCCGGCTGCGCAACTGGCTGCTTCTCGCGCTCCGGATCGCGGCGGTCGGCGTCGTGGTCCTGCTCGCTGCCCGCCCTTTTTTCCTCCGGGGCGGCGGTCCGGCCAGCGGAAGCTGGTCGCCGCAGCATCTCATCGTGATCCTCGACAACTCGGCCAGCATGGGCTACCGGACGGCGAACGGCACCCGTTTCGAGGTGGCCAAGCGAGCGGCTGAGCGGATGATCCGGGAGCTCGCCGGCGCGGATAAGGTGACGCTTCTTCCGACCGTTCCGTTCTCCCCGGACGATCGGGCCGCGCTCGGACTCTCCCCGGAGAAGGCTCTCGCTGTCCTCGACACCGTTGGGCAGACGGACGGGGCGGGAAGGCCGGTTCCGGCGCTGCGCCGTGCGCTCGAGGGCTTCCCGGTTTCCGCTGACAGGCAGAATGTCGTCGTTTTCAGCGATTTTTCCAGGAGCGACTGGGAGGACCTGCGGCTACGGGGTCTTCGGCGGTTGAACCCGCACATGGGCCTTCAGTTCGTCCGCGTGGCCCCCGAGGCGGGGGTGGACAATCTGGCCATCCGTACGGTCAGCTTCCGCCCCTGGCCGCCCCGGGCGGACGGGCCGATCGCGGCGGTGGTGCGGATCCGGAACCAGTCTTCCCGGAAGCGGGAGCAGGTTCCGGTCGAGATGTATGTCGAGGACAAAAAAGTCGCGTCCGCGAAAGTGGATATCGCGGCCGGCGGCGAGGGCGAGGTCAGCTTCCGCATCCGCGCTCCCCGGGAGGGGGTTTTTCAGGGGCGCGTCGAGGTGGCAGCGGACAACCTTCCCGCCACGAATGTGCACTATTTTTCGGCCTGGATGGGACGAAGGCTTCGCGCGCTGGTGATCGATGGCGATCCGAAGAGCGGGCTTTCCGAAAGCGAGTCCTTTTATGTGGCCCACGCCCTGCGGGCCGCCTCCTCGGGCGGAGAGTCTCCTTTTCTCGTTCATGTGGCAGCATACTTCGAGCTGGAGAAGCTGGACTGGAGCGCCTTCGATGTCGTGGTGGGGTGCAACGTCGCCAGGTGGTCCCAGGATGTGATCCAGAAGCTCCGGCAGTTTGTCGACGGCGGTGGCGGGTTTCTCCTGGCGGGCGGTGATCTGGCCGGAAAAGCCATTCCGGGGGAGGGCTGGCTGCCGGCGGAGGTCGGCGCCCCGCTTCTGCTCGGAGCGCCGCAAGAGGTGGTTCCGGAGCCGAGAGCGCTTCACCATCCGGCTTTCGCCTCGCTGGGCGAACACCCAGAGAGTCTGTTCCGCAAGGTGGGTGTCCGGAGAGCATCCGCCCTTCAGCCCGCGCGTGGGGGGGGGGTGCTGCTTCGCCTCTCCGGGGGAGCTCCCCTTCTTGTCCTGGGCTCATCGGGTGCGGGAAAGGTGGCCATCTGGGGGTTGACCTGCGATCGCGACTGGTCGGATATCCCCGTGCGGCCCGTTTTCGTTCCGCTTCTCCGCGGCCTGGCCACGCATCTGGGAGGAAAATCCCGGAATCGCAATGCCGTCGCATCGGCGGGAGCGGGACATCCGCTCGAGATATTCACACGGCCCGGCAGTGCGGGGAGAAGCGTCCGCGTTCAGACCCCAGCGGGGCTCGAGCACACGATTCCCTTGGAGGAGGCTGCCGCGTCCGGCCGGCCGGAGGAGGGCGGGCGCGCTCTCGTGGCCCGCTTTTCCCGGACGGAGAAGGCCGGCATCTACCGCATCCTGGGGCCGGGCGGAGAGGAGGTCGCCGCCGTGAATGTCCCGGCGGAAGAGGCGAATATGGGGCCGATGGGCGATTCGGAGATGCGCCGCCGGCTGGACGGATTAAATTTGACAATACGGACGCTTCCGGCCGCTTCGCAGGCGCCGCTCGCTTCGCTGGCCGGAAGAATGGATCTGGGCATGCTGCTTTTTCTCCTCCTGGCCGGTGTTTTGGTGTGCGAGGGCGTGGTGGCCGATCGGAGCTGACGGGAAAGAGGCGACTCCCGGCCTCGGGGCCGCTCGCATGCGGCGGTCCGGGGATTTAGAATACCGGTGGAGGCGTTGCGCCCGCGAAAACCAGGGGAAGGAAAAGTTATGGCGGAACAGAACGAAGAGATCGCGCTTTACATCGACTTCGAGAATCTGGCGCATGGGTTCGACCGGGGGAAGGATGGGGCCTTCGATATCGGCCGGGTGCTGGCCCGCCTGGTGGAAAAGGGCAAGGTTGTCATGAAGCGCGCCTATTGCGACTGGTCGCGCTATGCCAAATACAAGCAGGAACTCCACGAGGCGGGGATCGAGCTGGTCGAGGTGCCGCGCCGCTCGATGACGGGCAAGAATTCGGCCGACATCCGCCTGGTCGTGGATGCGATGGACCTGTGCTACGGCAAGGAGCATATCGGCACGTTCGTCATCGCTTCCGGGGACAGCGACTTCTCTCCGCTGGTTTCGAAACTCAAGGAAAACGGCAAGCACGTCATCGGCCTGGGGGTGAAAAACTCCACCTCTGACCTTCTGGTGGCGAACTGCGACGAATTCATCTTCTACGAGAACCTCGGAACTGAGGAGAGCAGCAAGCCGGGGCTGGGACACGACATACCCAAGGAAAAGCGCGAGGCGTTCGAACTTCTTTTCGAGTCCATCGACGCCCACATGCGGGAGAACCTCGGCATCCTCTGGTCGTCCATCGTCAAAGAGACCATGAAGCGCAAGCGCCCCTCCTTCTCCGAACGGGCGCACGGCTACAAGAGCTTCAGCGACCTCCTCGAGGACGCACAGCGGAAGGGTTTCATCCAGCTCAAGCGCGACGAGCGGAGCGGCAGCTACATCATTTTGAGCTTCGGCCGGAGCATCGGAAACGAGGATGCCGCGGAGGCGAAGCCGAAAAGAACGGCACGCCCGCGCCGCACGCCGGCGGCCCGGAAGAGCGGCGCACCTGGCAGAAAACGTGCATCGGCGGCAAAGGGATCGGGCGGCGATAAAGCCATCGCAGGAGAAGATGGTTCGGAGAGTTAACGGCGGGGTTTTGCGCGTGGAACAAAAAATGTGGTCCCGGACCGCCCCGCCCCGGAGGGCGG
>JAQBZT010000288.1 GCA_027622355.1 bacterium
GGGGGGGGTGGGGAAAGCCGGAGGTTTGAAAGGCGGGTGGGCGGACCGGTATGTTGGGTGCGTGATTCCGCCTGGACAATCTTGCGAAACGGGGCCATATGGAACTTCCGCCGCTGCGGGGTGGCCCCCCTCCCGGCCGCCGGCGGGCGCGCTTCCCTTCTGCTGAGATGAGGGCCATGTCGCCTCAAGAGCGTCTCGACCGCGATTTTTCAGGGAAGGTGGCCCTCGTGACGGGAGGCTCCCGCGGGATCGGCGCGGCCATCGTCCGGCGGATGGCGCGCGCCGGGGCGGATGTGGTGATCAACCACCGCGACGGAAAGGGGCGCTCGGCCGAGATGGCGGCCGCCCTGTGCGGGGAGGCCGAGCGGGAAGGGGTCCGCGCTCTCGCGGTGACCGCCGACATCTCGGACAAGAAATCGGTCGCCGCCATGTTCCAGCAGGTGGAGGCGACGCTCGGCCGGCTGGATATTCTGGTGCTCAATGCGGCGCGGGCGCCCTTCAAGCCCTGGGATCGGCTGCTCGAGCGCGATCTGCGCCTTCTGGTGGATACGAATTTCCTGGGGAACGTGTTCTGCCTCCAGGGGGCGCTCCCGATGCTCGAGCAGAGGGGCGGGGCCGTCGTTTTCCTCTCCAGCCTGGGAAGCCGCTTTTTCAGCCCGGACTATTCCCTGGGGCCGATGAAGGCCGCCATGGAGTCCGCTGTCAAGCATTGGGCGGAGACGTTTGCCGAGAAAGAGATTTCCGTGAACGCCGTGTGCGCGGGGCTGGTGAAGACGGACTCTTTCCGCACCCTGCGGCGGATTCAGCCGGAGCTGGAGAATCTTCCGGAGCGTTTGTTTGTTACACCCGAGGAGGTGGCCGGGGTGGTTCATTTCCTGGCCGGACCTGCCGGGCGGGCCATATGCGGCCAGACCCTCGTGGTCGATCGGGGGATGGGCAACCGCCTGAACCGCGGCCCGGCGGGCGGTTAGGGCCTCCGGTTGATTTCGCTCGCCGGGGTCGCTCTAATACGGCAAAATGTTCACGGGCGGCGCCCCCCGACGGGATCCGAACGGATGGCGCCGGGGCACCGGCACACGAAGCGGTGAGGAGAAGCAATGCCACAGCAATTGATCAATGATGATCGCATCATGGAAGAGGTCAAGGACGCCATCGCCGAAACAACGGGTGTGGTGAAGGAAGACATTCAGCCCGACAGTTCCCTGGTGGACGATCTGGGCGTGCTGTCCCTCGATTTTCTGGACGTGACTTTCCGGCTGGAGCAAGTGTTCGGCATCAAGATGGCGCGCAATTTCGTGCTCGAGCACGTCGAGGAGATGTTCGGCGAAGGGCAGGCCATTGACGAGAACAGCGAGGTGACCGAGAAGGGGGTGGAAATCCTCAAGTTGCGGCTGAGCGAATTGGCGAATGATCTCGCGCCGGGCACCCCGGTGGATGAGCTTCCCGCGCTTGTCACCCCGAACACCCTGGCCAGCGCCGTGCGGGACATTCTCTCCCGCCTCCCGGAGAAGAGCGAGGCCGGAGCAGATTGGAAGACAGAGGACGGCACCCACATTGTCTGCGCCAAAACGGGAAATCCCCCCGTGCTTCCCAGCGGAGACGATCTGGTTCGCGAATGGCTGAAAAAAATTCAGGAAGAGAAAAAGGTTTTCTAGAATTTCCCCGCCTTTCTTTCCTCCCGTTGGGAGAGCTGACAATGCCGCACCCCCTCCGGCGCGTCGTGGTGACCGGCTATGGGGCCATGACCCCGCTCGGCCCGGACGTGAAGAGCACGTTTGACGCCGCGCGCGAGGGAAAATCCGGGATTGGCCTCATCACCCAGTTCGACCCCGTGGGCCTTCCCTGCCAGATCGCGGGGGAGGTGAAGGAGGCGTGGATCGGCGAAGGGAGCCGGGACGGTTATGCCCGGCTCGACAAGTTTTCCTCCCGGGGCGTCCGCATGATGCGGATTGCGGCGAGAGAGGCCGCCGCCGCCGCGCGCCTCGATGAGATTTCCGATCGCCGCAGACTGGGGGTCTCGATCGGCTCCCACGGCGAACACCCGACCGCCGAGGATTTGACCTCCCTTTTCCGGAACTGGCGTCCCGCCCCCGGCGGGGGCGTGTGGGAGGGCTCCTGGAATTTCGACGGCATGACCGGCCGCGGCGCATACGATCCGATGGTTTTCTTCCGGCGGAAGGTGGATGTGGCCACCTCCGTCGTGGCGCTCGAGATTGACGGCAGAGGGCCGACCTTCTCGGTCTGCTCGGCCTGTGCGGCGGGTGCGCAGGCCATCGGCGAGTCGTTCCGCCTCATCCGGGACGGCAAGGCGGATGTCATGCTCGCCGGCGGGTGCGACGCCGCCTTCGCCTACACGGGGTTCGTCGGCTTTGTGCTCTTGACCGCCCTCGCAGAGCGTTACGAAACACCGGGAAAAGCCTCGCGGCCCTTCGACAGAAGGCGCAACGGATTCGTGATTGCCGAGGGGGCGGGGGCGCTGGTTCTCGAAGCGTACGAACATGCCCGATCGCGCGGCGTGCCCATCCTCGGGGAACTGCTCGGCTACGGCGATTCAGCCGACGCCTTCCGCATCACGGAGATGCACCCCAAGGGAATCGGTGCCGTCATCGCCATGCGCAAGGCGATCGCGCAGGCGGGCATCACTCCCGGCGAGGTGGACTACATCAACGCCCACGGCACCTCGACCCCGAAGAACGATCTGACCGAAACGCTCGCCATCAAAGAGGTGTTCGGCGCTCGCGCCGCGGGCGTCCCCATCAGCTCGAACAAATCCATGCTCGGCCATACCATCGGCGCGGCCGGCGCGATCGAGGCCGCCCTCACGCTGGAGGGGATGCGCCGCTCGGAAATTCTCCCGACGATCAATTACGAAAATCCCGATCCCAAGTGCGACCTCGACTATGTGCCGAATGAAATGCGCACGGCCGAGCACCGCATCGCCCTCTCCAACAGCTTCGGCTTCGGCGGCCAGAACGCCTGCCTTTGTTTCGGCCGCTACGACGGCCCGTGAGCCGGATGTTTTCCCCCCTGAGAGTGGCCGGCGCCCATCTGGTCACGGCGGCGGGCGAAGGGGTGGGCCCGGCCTGGGAGGCGCTGCTGGCGGGGCGCACTCTTCTTTCCCCGGACCCGGAACTCTCCGGCTTCGCCCCGATTGCCACGGCGCGCTGCCGCCCGATCGATCCCGCCGCGCTGGGGGTGGATGTGCGCGCGGCGCGGCTGATGGATCACCATACCCATATGATGCTGCTGAGCGTGGCGGGCGCCCTGCGCGCGGCCGGGCTCGGGCCCGAAGAGATCTCAGAGGGCGCTCTGGCGTTTTACGTGGGAATGGATTCGGTCGATCCGCGCGATGGGGATATCATGCCGGCGGTCGCCGGGTCGGTGGGGGCCGGCGGGCGCCTCGATCTGGGACGCTTCTTTTCGGGCGGGCTGAACCGCATCCCCCCCCTTTGGGCCTTGAGCATGGTGAACGCGATCGCGTTTTGCCAGATTGCCATTCAGTACCAGATTCACGGAGACAACGCCGTGTTCACCCCCGGCGCGGACGCGGC
>JAQBZT010000289.1 GCA_027622355.1 bacterium
GGTGGCGATGCCCATCGGGAGGATGTAGTCCGCAAACCAGGCGGTTTCGTTCCAGGTGGGCGTCAGCGCCACGTGGCAGCCCATCTGCGCGTGATCCTTGAGCATCTCGATCCACATGAAGCCGTCCGGGTTCGTCCAGACCGGGTTGTAGACGCGGGTGAAGTAGGTGTCCACCTTGTGGCCCTTGTCCTTCATCAGATGGGGCATGAGGAAGCTCATCTCGAAGAAGGCGAGGGGGTACTCCCGCGGGTAGAGCAGCTCGTTCCAGTGGCCGGGGCCGGGGGCGGGGTTCGGATGGGCCGGGGTGAACTTTTGCCAGCTGGCCAGATGGGTCCCGCCCACGGTGCCGACCGCGCCCGTGAGGGCGGGGAGAAAGTGCAGGCAGCGGGCGATCTGCCAGCCGTGGAGGTTGCCCGTGGCCGCGGCGCGCCAGACGTGGACGCAGAGCCGGCTCCCGGCCCGGGCCACGACCTGCGCCACCTCGGCGATCTGCGCGGCCGGAACGCCGGTTTCCTCCTCGGCATAGGCGAAGGTGAATCCGGCGTACTCTTCTTTCAGCCGCGCGATGAAGTTCTCGAAGGTGGCCTCATCCTGCGGGTGGGCGGCCTTCATGTATTCGTGCCAGTTGAACCACTCCTCGACGAACCCCGCGTCGAACTGTCCGGTGTCGAGCAGGTAGCGCGCGATGGCGAGAAGAATCGCCCCCTCGGTGCCGCTGTAGGCGGGCAGCCAGTGATCGGCTTTCGCCGCCGTGTTTGAAAGCCGGGGGTCGATGACGATGAGCTTGGCGCCGTTCGCCAGCGCCTCGATGATCCGCTGGGCCGAGGGGTTGTAGTAGTGGCCGGTGTCGAGGTGGCTGCTGATGAGGAGGATGGCGTCGGCGTTCGTGAAGTCGGGCGAGGGCCGGTCCCCGCCGTTCCAGAGGAACTGCCCGATCCGGGCCGAGGAGCTGCACACGTTCGTGTGGCTGTTGTGGCCGTCCACCCCCCAGGCGGCCAGGGTGCGGAACATGAAGCCGTCCTCGCCCGGGCGGCCGACGTGGTAGATGATCTCGTCCCGGCGCTCCTCCTCGATGGCCTTGCGGATGCGCCCGGCGATGTCGTCGAGGGCCGCATCCCAGCTCACGCGCTCCCATTTCCCCTCGCCGCGCTCGCCCGCGCGCTTGAGGGGGTAAAGGATCCGGTCGGGATCGTAGATCTGGTTCAGCGTCACCCAGCCCTTCGCGCAGTTGCGCCCTCTGGATGCGGGATGGAGGGGGTTGCCCTCGATCTTGCGGATCTTCATGTCATCCTTGTCCACGTAGGCCAGAAGGCCGCAGCCCGCCTCGCAGTTGAAGCAGAGGGTGGGGACGAGCATGTAGTTGCGCCGCACCTTCTCGGGCCACCGCTGGCTTTCGTACTCCTGCCAGTCGTCCCACTTTTCGGGTGGAGGGTAGGCCGAGAGCGCTTCGCTCTGGTGGGTGTGGTTCTGCAGCCCGGCCGGCGCCGCGGGCGGCGCCTTGACGAGAAGGTCGGGCCGCCCCAGCTGGGCGATGTCCCGGGCGCCGCGGCCCGCCTGCAGATGTTTCGATACCATCGCTCTTTTGCTCCTAGGAAAGGGGAACGGCCTGCCCGGCCTCCACCCAGATGCGATCCCAGTAATAGGCCCCGATGACGCCGGGGATCCCCGCGAGCCAGCCCCCGCCCGCCCCGAGCCAGAGGAGAAGCAGGAGGGGAAGGGCGCACCCCAGCCCCAGCGCGCCCCACCAGAAATCCCCGCCGCTCCGCACGATCGCGACCGCCCGCTCGTGGGCGGGCGAGCCGGAGCGGTGGATCAGTGTGGCGAAGATGAGGATCAGGAAATGGAGAGCCAGCGCACCGCCGAGCACGCCACTGAGAAGACCGACGGCCGCGCTCTTTTCGGCGATGGGGAAGAGGGCGGCGAAGAAGAGGATCGCCGCCGCGCCCTTCACGGCGGATTGGGCGGCGATGTCCAGCGTGTTTTCGCTTCCCTTCCACAGATCGCGGGCCGAGGCCTGGGCGAAGAAAAAGCCGGTGTAGATCGAGGCCAGCACCCCGGAGAGGACGCCCGGCCAGAGGAGCGCGCGCATCCAGCCCGCCGCGCCGAGGAGCGCGGCCAGCACCCAGAGCGCGATGAGGATGCTGTTCACCAGGATGAAGTAGGTGCCCCACGTCATCCAGCTTTTCATGTTGGGCCGGATGAGGATGTAGTAGAAGCGCTCGGGGCGCTTCAGATCGAGAATCAGCAGGACGCCCGTCGCCGCGAGGAGAAAACCGCTCAGCACCGGCATCCAGATAGTGAAGAGCGCGCTCGTGAAGCCCATGCGCCACATCAGCAGGCTGAGGACGAACAGGCCCGTGCTCATCCCCTTGCTCATCAGGTAGCCGATGATGTTCGCCCCCCAGGGGATCGTGTGAAAGGTGTTGTAGGTGGTGCGGCTCTCCCCGCGCCGGTTCTCCCACGCGGGGATGGCCCCTTTCGCCTGGGCGTCCATCTCGCCCTGCGGGTAGAGCCCCGATTGGGCGGGCACGGTCGGGTCGAGGGTCTGCCGGCTGCCTTCGAGATAGTAGATGTTGGGGCCGGTACCGTATTCTTCCTTGCGGACCGAGACCGGATCGCGGGCGATGCGGCGCGAGAGGTTCGACTCCGCATCGTCGATATCGCCGAAGATGCGGCACTGGGTCGGGCAGACGACCACGCAGGCGGGCTCGAGCCCCGCTTCGAGGCGGTTCGCGCAGAAGTTGCATTTTTCCGCCGTCGCGGTGTCCGGATCGATGAAGAGCTGGTCGTAGGGGCAGGCCGCGATGCAGGACTTGCAGCCGATGCACCAGTCCGGATCGAGATCCACGATGCCGTCCGCCCGGCGGAAGAGGGCCCGGGTCGGGCAGATGTTCTGGCAGGGGGCGTCGTCGCACTGGTTGCACAGAACGGGGAGGAACTCGCGGCGGGTGTGGGGGAAATAACCTTTTTCAACTTCCTTCACCCAGCACCGCCACACCCCGATGGGGATGTGGTGTTCTGACTTGCAGGCGATGGTGCAGGCATGGCAGCCGATGCAGGACTGAAGATCAATCGCCATGGCCAGTTTGGTCATTGCGTCCGGGTTTCCCTCTGTTTTCTGCGTCCGGCAGAAGGGCGGATGGATGGGCACTCCCCCCGCCCGCTCCGGTGGATGATGCACCGGATAAAATGGCGGAGATGCGGAGTATCCGTTTGATGCGCTGTACGCGTTTTCAGAGCTCGTCCAAGCCTGATTGTTGATAAAGACGCTAGCCTTTCGCGCGGGCGGGTGTCAATCTGAGTTCGAAATTTTTACTTCGGATTTGTTTGTCTTTTGTCTTTTCGAAGAGCGGCCGCGAAGATGAAAAACACGAATTCCATCTGGCGGGCGGCCCCGGCGCGGTGCCTCACCCTCGGGCGCTTTGCGGCCATCCCCTTGTTTCTCTGGATGTTTGTTCTGACGGTCCAAGAGGGCAGCGCGGCGGCGCGCGGCTACCTTCTGGCCCTCTATCTCTATGCCGCGCTCTCGGATCTGCTGGATGG
>JAQBZT010000290.1 GCA_027622355.1 bacterium
TTCTTTTTTCATCAGACGCAGGGCGTCCACCAGCCGATCGAGCCCCTTAATGGGGTCCACGCGGCCGACGCTCAGAATAAGCGGGGTCTCCGCGTCCAAGCCCAGCTGCGCGCGGGCGCTCTCCCGGGGCAGCGGGGAGAAGCGCCCGGTGTCCACCCCGCAGGGGACGAAATGAACCCGCTCGGGGCTAGCCCCGAATTCGCGGGTGAGAAGCTCGGCCTCATCCAGCGAGGAGACGAGCAGGGCGTCGCTCTGCCGTGCCAGCCGGGCCTCGGCCTCGCGGCGCGCTTCGGGTTCTTTTTGATCGAGGCGGAGCACACGGTCCTTCAGGGCGGCGAGGGTGTGAAAGCGAAGGAAGAGGGGGATGCTCCACTCCCGCGCAATTTTCGCTCCCGCCAGGCCCGAAAGCCAGTAGTGAGCCGAGAGGAGGTCATAGTGCGCGCGCTCCTGCGCCGAGAACGCCATGATGCCCGCCGTGAATTCTTCAACGATGGGAAGGAGGTCGTTTTTGTCCAGCGGCCGGGGCTCTCCCGCCGGTATACGGATGAGGCGCGCGCCGGGAGCGATCGGGACGACGCGGGGAGCGCCGTCGCTCTCCAGCCGGGTGAACACATCCGCCCGCACCCCATGGGCGGGCAGCGCCCGCGCCAGTTCGCGGATGTAGACGTTCATCCCTCCGGTGACATCGCCGCCCAGATCGTCCAGGGGATCGGTGTGCATCGAAATCTGGGCGATGTGGAGCGGGGGGGAGAGCGTCATTTCGCGGACCGTTCCATCTCGATGCGGTAGATGGGGTCATCCTTCGCGCCGAACTGATACTTGTACGCCTCATCTCCGCTGAGAAAATCGAAAGAGGTGCGCCCGGCCTGGATGGCTTCCTCGATATTGTGGGCGAGAAGGACGACACCCGCGCTCAATTCGCGCTCTTCGGGGTCAAACCCCGAATTGTAGAGATAAATCCGGTCGCGGAAATCGAAAGCGAAGTTGGCGGAGACCGCATAGCCGTCCACCCGCATGAGGCTCAAATCGAGCCAACCGAGGCGGAGCATTTTAGTGGCCATCTCCCGGAAGAACGCGCCGCGCGATTCGTTCCAGAAGTCGGCCTTGTCGGGCTGGCTCAGCGCGTGGAGCCGAATGAAATCCTCCATGTCCTGCCCGAGCTGCTGTTCGTTGAGGGTGTGGGAGAATTCGAGCCCGGCCTGCATGTGGGCCTTCCGGATTTTCCGGCGGAGTTCGCGCTCATCGCGGCTCGAGAGGATCCCGGTGTAGCCGTCCCAGGAGTCGGGAAGGGCGATGACCGGGCAGACTTCTTCCTGGACGATGCGGGAGCGGCCGGCGGCGGGCCCCGCCTCGCTGGCGAACCATTTCCGCGTGGGCGAGTTTTCGGGAACGCTGTGGAGGACGATTTTTTGCCAAACCGGCCCTTCGGGCCCCTCGAAATGCGCCAGAAGGGCGCTCCAGGCGAGATCGCAGTCCGCCTCGCTTCCCGCGATGATGTCGAGGTAATCCGTAAGATCCAGCCCGCCCGTGAACCGGAGGACGCCGTCATCGCGCACCATCATGGGAGCAATCGCCATCAGCGCCCCCCCGGGCCGGCGCAGGGCGCACAGATACAGCCGGCCCGAGCCGAGATGCTTCCACCAGCATTCATGCCAGGCCGGGTCGTAGAAGGGATGGGCGTAGGGAGAGGCTTCCAGCAGGGCGCGCCACTCGGGCGCCAGCCGGGAGAAGCCCTCCGGCGTCTCGTGCACCTCCACCTCGGCCGCCGGATGCGGCGGGGAGGACGGTCCGGGGGATGTGGAACAGGGTGCCGGCATATCGCTCCTCTGGCGGCGGAGAGCCGCCCCAAAAGGTTTTAGATAGTATGGACGGAATCTTCCGCCGTCAACGCGCGGGCCGCTACCGGGGCCGGATGAAGACGGCGGGCGGATGGCCGCTCGCGGGTGGGGGAAGATCGCGGAAGGGAAACCCGAACCATCTGCGGTGAAATAGGGTCTGAAAGTGGGAAAAACCCGCCTTGGCGACCCCTCTTCGTGACGCCGTGTTCCCGGCTTCGACGAAGATGGTGGACCGCACGAGCCCGAGGTCGCGCCCGTACTCGAGCGCCCGCCGCAGGACGGCGGGGTAGAGGCTCTTTCCCCGCCAGGGCCCGAGCGTGTAGGCGTCGTAGAGATAGATTTCCGAGGCGGCGGGCTGAACGGAGAGGCCGATCTCCTCGACGCCCACGGCCCTTCGCGCCCCCCAGATGTAGCTGACGGTGCAGCCCTTGTGCAGGGCGATGAAGCACTTCTCCCCGCGGTCGAACCGCATGTTGGTCAGGCGCTCCCCCTGCACGGCCGCGATGAGATCCCGGTCGGGGGTGTCCTTGTCCAAGATGAGGTGTTCGGTCTCGATTCTGGCTTCGCAGGGGGGGATATCACCCGGATACATGAAATCGTAGAGATAGAGTTCGACTTTCTGGAAGAAAAGCGAAGACAGTGTGCTCAACGAAAGTTCTCCTCGTGAATTTGAGCCAGCACGTCGAGGTAGGGCGCAAGCTGGTCCGCGAAACGGCGCCAGCGGGGGAGCTTCTCCAGGTGGCCGCGGATGTGCCCGGCCGTCGGTGGTATGTGTGAAAGATACCGCGAGGTGCCCCGCTCTGCCCACTGGAAGGCGAAGGTCCCGATGGCTTTCAGGTTCCGCTGAAGGGCGGTGAGAGCCAGGGCGTGCGCGAAAGCTTCGCTTCCGCCGAGCGCGCGCGCCGCATCGCTTCCCTCCCGGTAGCGACCGATAAGCTCTTCCCGGGCGTTTTCCGGCAAGGAGACATAGCTGTCGAACACCAGGGAGGCCAGATCGTAGGTGATCGGGCCCATGCGGGCGTCCTGGAAGTCGAGGACGATCAGCTTTCCCTCCCGCACCATGAGGTTGCGGCTGTGGTAGTCCCGGTGGGTGAGGCGGAAGGGAAGGCGGCACACCTCGGCGGCGAGCGCGTCGAAGGGGTCCGCAAAGGTGTTCTCCGGCGCGTCCATCTTCAGGAGCGCCTCGAACGCATAGCGCCGGGTGTGGTGAAGCTCCCGGGCGAAGGTTTCGGGGACGAAGGCCGCTTCCACGCGCGGCGCTCTTTCTTGCAGGGCGAGGAGAAGGTCTACCGCCTCCTGGTAGGGCGCCCGGGCGGCCTCCCATCCCCCTTCGTTCCAGACATCCTCCAGCATCTTGTCGCCGGCGTCCTCGATGAGGATCACCCCCGCCGCGGGATTTGTCCCGTACACCCTGGGGACCGGAATGCCGATCTTCGCAAGAAGCGCCCCCATCTGAAGGAAGGGGAGCTGGCCCCCCTCCCAGGGCGAGGTGAGGATCATGCCCACCGAGGCCGCGGGAGAGGCCTCGGGATGATGAAGGCGGAGGTAGCGGCGGTCCGATGCGTCCCCGGCCAGAGGAGTCTCTTGTGCGACCTTCGCGTCGAGGTGCGCTTTGGCCAGCTCTCGAAGGGCATCCAGCGCCGCTAGGGGATGGGACGTGGGAGGCACCCCCGCCTCGGAGAGGCTCACGAGC
>JAQBZT010000291.1 GCA_027622355.1 bacterium
GCCGACTACCGCAACCCCTTCAACGGAAAGACGCACCGGGTCTCGCTTCTCCCCGAGGATGTGCGCGCATATGTTTTTTGGACGCGGAACGCCGCGCCGCTCCTGCCACACCTTTCGCTTATCGAGGATGCGGGGGTGCCGTATTATTTCCTCTATACGCTGACGGGCTATCCTTCTTTCCTCGAGCGGGGCGTGCCGCCGCCGGAGCAGGCGCTCCGCGTGATCGGGCGCCTGGCCCGCCGGATCGGGCCGGCGCGCGTGCGGTGGCGCTACGATCCGATTGTTCTTTCGGAGGAGACGGATGCGGCCTTTCATCTGCGGAATTTCACCGCCCTGGCGGCGGCGCTCGAGGGCCTGACGGAAGTTTGCATCATCAGCTTTCTGGATTTCTACGGGAAGGTGAAGCGGAACCTCCGCCCGCTGATGGAGGCGGGGCGGCTTACTCTGGATTCGAGGGAGGTTTGCGCGGAGTTGGCGGCGGAGCTGGCCGGGCTCGGCGCCCGGCACGGGATTCGCGTTCTGGCCTGCTGCGAGGATGAAGTCGTGGAGGGCGCGGTCGGAAAGGCCAGATGTGTGGACCCGGACCTGATTGCCGCGCTCGCGCCCGCGGGCGGGGGGCTGCCCATCCGCCCGAGCCGCGCGGCGTGCGGCTGCGCCGCCTCGCGGGACATCGGGGCCTACGACACCTGTCCCCACGGCTGTCTCTACTGCTACGCGAATGCGAGCCCGGAGGCGGCGATTCGGCGCTACCGGCAGCGGGCGCCCGAGCGCGCCTGTCTTTGATGAAGGCGAATTGACGGGCCGGTCCGGTATGATTTACATCAGGGACTCTGGAAATCGCTGTTTTTTTCTGTTTGCAGCCCTTATTTGACAGGAGATGATACATGGCCCAGGAAATTCAGACCAAGGGAATCGAGTACATCAAGGCCGCCGACGGCCGCACGATCGCCATGGTCGTCCGGGATGATTTTGACGATTATGCCGCGTTCCCGCCCTATCTCGATACCGAAGAGGAAAAAGCCCATCTGGCGACCGCCTACCAGGGCCAGGACCCGGAGAAGGAAAGGAACACCAAGGCCCACATCACGGCGAATGAACTGCCGATCCAGATCATCCTGCTGAACCGCGATCCGGGCTCCGTGGTCAACCCGCACTACCACGCGGTGACCGAGCGGCCCAAGACGACGACACGCCACCAGATCATGCTCTGCAAGGCCGGGAAGATGCGCATCGGGGTCTATGCGAAAGAAGGCGATCATGTGAAAGATGTGGTGTTGAACCCCGGCGACTTCATCTTGATGTACGAGGGCCACCAGATTGAGTTTCTCGAGCCCGGCACCCGGGCCGTCGAGATCAAGGAAGGGCCGTTCCCCGAAACGGACGAGGCCGACAAGATCGATTTTTAGCCGCGGTTTATTGTCTGGCGGGGCTACGGTTCGTTCCGGGCGATGAAGGCGGGGACCTTTTCGTTGAATTTTTCCGCGTAGGGCTGGAAGAGGAGGTGTCCGCCCTCCTCGAAGATATCAAGTTCCGCTCCCGGTATCCCCGCTTTCAGCTGTTCGGCGTAGTAGGGCGGGGTGATGAAGTCGTCCCGGGCCCCGAGGATGAGCGTCGGCGCCTTGATCTGTCCGATGCGCCCGAGCTGATCGTGGGCGAGGATGGCGTCAATCCGCTCGGCGACGACCTCCACCGGCGGGGAGGGTTCCACCCCCAGCTTGACCCAATCTTTCAGCATCTCATCGTTTTCGGCGACGAAGCGCGGCGGGTAGACCGTGTAGGCGGCAAACTGGGTGTAGGCTTCGACGCCCATCTCGAGAAGGACCCGCTTCCGCATCCCGTATTGTCTGAGAAAAAATTCATCCGACTTGGCCCAGGTGCCGACCATGACCGCGCTCTGCACGCGTCCGGGGTGATCGACGCAGAGCGCCTGGATGATGGCGCCGCCGGTCGAGCTTCCCACCATGTGCCCCTTCTCGATGCCCTCGGCGTCCATGATGGCGATGACATCCTCCGCCATGGCCTCGATGGAATAGACGCCGAGCGGCTTGGCGCTCTCGCCGGTCCCCCTGTGGTCGTGCAGGACGACGGGCCCTCGTTTTGTGAAGGCCCCGGTTTGCTTGAACCAGGCGGCCCGGACGCCGGGAAGGCCGGTAATGAAGAACACCGGAATGGCGTCGCCCCCCGGGTTCAGTACTTCATAGGCGATGTCCACGCTCTGGGAATTTACTTTCGGCATGGGGAGATATCCTCCCGAAGGACTCGCCGGCCGGATGGAGAAAAGACAACCGGCGGCCCGCGTCAGGGTGTTTTGATGCCCAGTTTTACGGCGAGAACGGCGGAAGCCTTTTGAAACTCCGCCTGATGTATTTCCGTGGGAGGAACGGGTTTCTGGTACCTTCCGAGGAACCGGTGTTCCTTCGACCAGAATTCTCGAACGAGCATGACGGAATCCACATTTCCGTCGCTGTTGTTGTCGATGAATTCGTGGAAATAGCGGCTTTCCTGATTCGTGCTCGCTGCGAAAAACGACTCATCTTCATGGTAGATGCCCAGAACCGGGCCGGTGGGCGCGAGAATGGAAAGATTGCGCCCGCCGAAAATCGAATCCGCCACCTTGGCGACGTAGGGCTTTCCGTCGATCTCGTGCGCCATCGTATAGTGATTTCCGGAAATAGTGGGTTTTTGGCCCAGCAGGGCGTGGGCGGCGATTTGCCCCTGGAGCGAGGTGTTCAGGGTTTTGGAGAAATTATTGGAAATCGCGTAGACGAACAAAAGAGCAACCGCGGCGATGGCCGCCAGGAGGGCGGGGGAGCGGCGGATCGACGTTTCCGGGACCTCCGTCAACCCCCGCTGGTTCGCAAGTTCCTCCCGGATTTCGGAGATCGAGCGGTACATCTCCTCGGAGGTGAGTTCAAGCGGTTTGGGTGCGGGTTCGGGAGCCTTCGCCTTGGCCGGCGCAGCGGAGGCTGCGGGAGCGCCCGCCGCCTTGGCCGGGGCGGCGGCGGCGGCGCCGCCCACGAAAAAATCGACGTTCATCTGGGTGTATTTGGCCCATTTGGCCGGAAGATCCGCTTCGGCGAAGATGGCGTCCACCGGGCAGGCCGGGACACAGGCCGCGCAGTCGATGCACTCATTCGGGTCGATGTAGAGCATCTCGCTCGAGCCGTCCTCGGCCTGATGAATGCAATCGACCGGGCAGACTTCCACGCAAGCGGTATCTTTGGTCCCGATGCAAGGCTCCGCGATGACATGGGTCATCGGACTTTCATCCCTCCTGAAGAACTGGCGGAGCCGCCCCGCCTTCGCGCAGGCAACTCCCTTGAAGATGCGAGGCGCATCCTAACATAAGGTATGGCCCGCCATGCAACGGGCCGGGGGTTGGAGAAAAGCCCCGTTCCGGGCTATTTCTTGCTGATCCGTTCCTCCGCCGCCCGGATGGACTGGAGGACTTTATCGGCCTCCGGAAAGTCCGGTCTCAGGACAAGCGCCCGCCGTATCGCGCCGTTGGCCTGCTTGAGGTCCT
>JAQBZT010000292.1 GCA_027622355.1 bacterium
CGAAAACGGGGAAGTTACACCCCAAAGAATCGCTCGCCCAGCACAGGGGGGAAGCATCGATGATGAGCCTGCTGAAGTAATCCGACCTCTTCAAGGGATTTTCGGATGAGGAACTCGATAAAGTCGCGGCGGCTTGCGAAACAGTGGCGTTCGGGGCGGGACAGACCATTTTCGAGGAAGAAAGTCCAGCCGGGCATCTGTACATCGTGAGCGAGGGTTCTGTGGAACTCCGATTCACCGTAACGCATTACGCGGCTTTGCATACGGCCAGCATGGACCGGAAGTTCAAGGGCGATATGCTTGGTTGGTCCGCTGTCGTCGCACCCCATGCGTACATACTCACGGCCATCGCCGTCAAAGACTCCAAGCTGCTGAAGGTGAGCGGGTCAGATATCCAAAGACTGTGCACAGAAAGCGATCGTTTCGGTCATGCGTTCATGCGAAACCTGGCTCACGTCATTGGCCAGCGGTTAAACATCACACAACGGATGCTGATCGGCGTCATCCAAGACCATTTGAAAAAACGAGAGCCTGGCGAATGACCTTTCAGATGATCGATTCATGAAACTGGCATTGAAAAACCCCGTTTATCCACACCCATAAACTTCGCCAGCGTATCCCGGAAAGCAAGGATTCCCCCGGTTGCCATATCCCCACTCAAGCGCGTCGAGGTGAGCGGGCCGATTGCCTTTTCGTTTATCTCTTTCCCCGCGCCGCGGTTTTTTTCCGCGCCGCGGTTTTTTTCTTCGCAGCTTTCTTTTTGATTTTCTTCTTGGCTTTCGTGGCGGGCTTTTTCTTGAGCCCCGCGGCGACCTTCTTGTACTTGGCGGCGATGCTTTTCTTGGCCTTGGCGGTGATGAGGCCGCCGAGGGCCTCTCCCTCGGGGGTTCCCTCGATCCCCCAGGAGCCGTCCTTCGCCGTGACGAAGATGAGGTCCTCCCGGGAGACGACCCTTCCGCCGTGGAGGGTGTTCGCGGGGATGTGGTGGATGTCGCCGGGGCCGCTGACCTGCTTCCGCCCCCCGATGGTGGATTCGATCTTGCCCTGCAGGATGTAGAGGAACTGCTCGTTGGGGTGGCGGTGAGGGTGGGCGCCGGTGCCGGCGGGCATGGTGATGAGGCCGAAGAGCACGCGATCGCCCTCCACCCAGACCCCCTCGGAGGTGCTGTAGGATTTTCCGGCCAATCCCCGCTTCATCTTTTTGGTATTGTAGAAGTACGGCATGGAGTTTCTCCAGAGAAAGGCAGCCAGAAAATGGCGGCCAGAGAAAGGCGGCGCACCGCCGTTTGCAATGATGGGGAAACTATACAGGATTCCGGGCGGAAATTTTCCGGAAAAAGTGAGAGGAAGAGGCCTGATGGCGGATGCGGGCAGGGATGCGGTCCAGAATGCGGTCAGGGATGCGGTGGAATCCGTCCGGGAGGAGCGCCTGCGCGAATGGGTAGCGGAATTCTCAGGCCTGCGCCACGGCCTTGAGAACCCGGAGGCTTTGGCCGAAAAGCGCGAGCGCTTCGCCGCGCGCCTTGAAGGTTTCGGCTATGCCCCCGCCCGCGACCCGTTCCGCTTCCGGGGGCTTCCCTTCGAGAATGTGGTGGCCGAGGCGGCGGGCCAAGATCAAAGTGCGGCCCCCTTTCTCGTCGGGGCGCACTTCGACGGCAGTGCCGGGAGCCCCGCGGCGGACGACAACGCGAGCGGGGTGGCGGCGCTTCTTGCCGTCGCCGAGGTTCTCCGGCGCCATCCGCCCGCGCGGCCGGTGCGCTTCGTCGGCTTCGACATCGAAGAGCCCCAGGATGCGCGCGATCGCAGGTGCCGCCACGGGAGCTACCACTTCGCTCGAAGGGCCCGCTTCCGGTGGGAGAAATACGCCGGGGTCTTCATCCTCGAATCGGTGGGCTACACCGACCCCCGGCCCGGGAGCCAGAGAGTGCCCATCAAGCTGCCCTTCATCCCGCCCGACGCGGGGACGTTCCTCGGGGTGGTGGGGACGCGGAAATCCCGCGGCCTCATGCGCGGGTTTTCAGAGGCGGCGGCGCGGCACGTTCCCGCGCTGGAGATCGTCTCCTACCGGGTGCCGCTGCGGGGCTATCTCGTGCCGATGACGCGGATGAGCGATCACGCCCCGTTCTGGGACTGGGGCTATGCCGCCGTCATGCTGACCGATACGGCCTTCCTGCGGAACCCGAACTACCACCAGCCGGGCGACACGCCCGAGACCCTCGACTACGCCTTTCTCGCGAACGTGGCGCGCGCGCTGATCGCCGCGCTGCTGGAAGAAAAATAAGCGCCGCGCTCTTCATCGAAAAATAAGCGCCGCGGGCGCTGGGTTGCGCATCCAGCTTCCGCGGCGCTGAGGATTCTTTCGGGGTGCCGCCGGTCAGCCCTTCTCGGGCGGGCGCCCGCGGTTCATTTCGCCGGGCTCTTCGCTAAATTCCATCCGGCTCTTGATGGCGTCAATGGTGAACTGATCGCGGTCCTTGGCCAGCTCGGTGTTGAGGACGGGGTGGAACACCTCGAGCACCATGCCGGGCTCATCGCTCACGAGTTTCAGCATGTGCATGGCGCCCATCTTGACGTGGACGACATCGCCGGGGGCGAGCTTGCGCGTTTCGCCCTCGAGGGTGAAGTCCCACTCGCCCGCCTGGATGTAGAAGAACTCCTCGTTGTCGGGGTGGTTGTGCATTTTGGTGGGGGTGCCGCCGGGCTCGGTGATCAGGTGCTGCATCTGGATGTTGTCGCCGAAGATCCGGCGGTGGGTGACGCCGGGGCGGTCGTGCGTGACCGGCAGCATGTCCCAGTTGTAAAAGCTCATGGACGGCTTTCCTCCATTGATGGTCAAGGTATTGTTCGAGTGATCCCTGATTTTACCCGCAACGCCGAAAAGAGGGAAGCCTTCGGGGAGCGCGCGCATCCAGAGGCTTGCGGATTCAATTCCCGGTCAGCTCGAAGGTGTAGCGTCCCAGCTCGCGGGAGAGGAGGCGGAGCCCGGCGCCCGGGGGGAGAAAAGCGTAGCCCAGCGGTTTTCCGTCCCCGTTCCGGATCTGGTTCAGGCGGAGGGGCAGATAGCGCGGGATCATTTCCTTGAGGGCGGCCACGCCGATGTCGGCGGACGAATAGCGTTCGGGATTCAGCAGAAGCCCCAGCTCGCCCTCGGCCAGCTCGAGGAGCACGGCCACGCGGCGGATGGTGCCCGGAGATTCCTTCAGGTATTCCACGAAGAAAAACCGCGCGTCCGGGTCGTAGGTAAGGGGGTCCGTTCTCGGGATGAGGACGATCCCGCCCGGGCCGGCAGGGAGGATCGGGATGGCCACGGCGCATCCGCCGAGGGCGATTCCGAGCAAGAGGGCGAAGGCCGCCCATGTTTTCCACCGCAACGCCGCGCGCGTCATCTGCGCCCTCCCGGACGGCTGGTTCATGGAGACGATGTTCCGGGAGTAATTTCCCACAAACGGGCGGCCGTGAAAACGGGCGCCGGGCGTCTTTGTCCGCGCCCCGCGGCCGGTGCGGGGCGGGCGGATGAT
>JAQBZT010000293.1 GCA_027622355.1 bacterium
CTTCGAGCTGGCCGATGCCCCCTTCGTCGGCTCGGGCTGTCTCTCCTCGGCCGTTTCGATGGACAAGTCCGCCGCCAAGGCGATCCTCCGCGCCGCCGGGCTGCCGGTCCTGCCCGGCATGACCGTCACCAAGGCGGAGTGGGCGAAAAAATCCCAAAAACTCCACGATCAGGCCATCGCCTCGGTGGGACTGCCGCTTTTCGTGAAACCGGCTTCGCTCGGGAGCAGCGTGGGCGTCCACCGCGTGGAGGAAGCCTCCCAGCTCAACTCCGCCGTTGAGGATGCCATGGAGTACGACTTCAAGGTGCTGATCGAGGAGGAGGCGGACGGCATGGAGCTCGAGTGCGGCGTCCTGGAGGACCCGGAGGGAAATCCGCCGCTGGTCAGCCCGCTGGCCCAGATCAAGACTGCGGACGGCTGGTACGACTACGAGGCCAAATACACGCCGGGGCGCGCGGAAATCATCATCCCCGCGCCGCTCCCTGACAGCGAGACGGACCGGATCCGCCAAACGGCCCGCTCCGCCTTCACCGCCCTGGGCTGCTCGGGCCTCGCCCGGGTGGATTTCTTCTACGACGATTCCTCGGGCGATCTCTACCTCAACGAGCTGAACACCCTGCCCGGCTTCACCGCGGTGAGTGCCTACCCCAAAATGATCCAAGCCGCCGGGGTGTCCTACCCCGCCCTGCTCGAGCGCCTCATCGCCTGCGCCTTCGCGCGCCAGGAGAGAAACCGCGAGCGCCATTTCCGCAGGCTCTCCTGATTCCCCCCGCCGAATGCCCGGTGCCCCCGCCCCTGTTTTCCGGCGCGTTCTTTTTCGGATAAAATGTTCTCCAGAAATGGAGGAACTTGAAATGCCCGGCTTCTGCATTGTGCTCGCCCTCATCCTTCTCCTGGCGCTCCTCGTCAGTCCCTGGCTCTTTCTCGGGCTGCTGGTTCTTGCCTTCCTCCTTTTTTTCCTCACCGCCTACGTCATCCGGTGGTACGAGGAGGCCCGGCGCGCCTCGGATGAGCGGGGGCTGTGGGACTTCTCGCTGAAAGACGCCCTCCCCCTTCTGGCGGAGGCAGCGACCCAGCTGGCCCTCATCGCACTCACGCTCGCGGATCTGCTCCTCTCCATTCGCCACTGGTCGCTGCGCCGCCAGATTCCGGCCACCCTCGAGAGCGCCGCGCCAGAGACCCCGCCCCTTCCGGCGGGCGGGCGGCCCATCATCTGCATCCACGGGTTAGGCATGCGGGGGCTTTCCATGTATCCCCTCGCACGAAAGCTCAAGAAGGCGGGCTACCGCCCCCACTACTTTACCTACACCCCCCCGGGCCTCGCCTTGGAGGCCTACGCGAGGCAGTTGCGCGATTTCATCGAAAAGCTCTGCCTGGAAAAGGGTTACACGGATTTCGACACTGTCTGTCACAGCGCTGGCGGGCTGATTTGCCGCAAATATCTCGCCCTCTGGGGCGCGGAGAAGCGTATCCGGCGCCTCATCACGATCGGGACGCCGCACGGGGGAAGCGAACTTTGGCGCTTCGCCCCCCTTCCGGCGGGGCTCCAGATCAAGCCCGGCGGAGCCTTCCTCCAGGGCCTCGATGCGGCACCGCTCCCGGCCGGGGTTGCGGCCACGGCCATCTCGGGCGATTTCGACCAGCTCGTAATCCCGAACGCCAACGCCCGATGGGAGGCGCCAGGGGTGAAAAACCACACCATCTCCGGGTCGGGGCACACCCGGCTGCTGTTCCACCCGAAAACGTTCCGCATCGTGAAAGAGGCGCTCGGCTAGCCCGCGTCCTCGATCAGCTCCCGGAAAAAACCAATCGCCGCGTCCTCGGCCCAAAATTCGGCCGAGAAGGGGTTTCGCCCGGCGACAAACCCTACATGTCCGCCGCTTGGAAGCATCACCCCCCGCAGCCACGCAGAAGAATCGATCGCCTCCTGCGGGTAGGCCGCCGCCGGCACGACCGGATCATCAGCGGCGCTCACGAGAAGGGTGGGAACGCGAATCTTGTCCAACTCCCCCGCCGACCGCGCCCGTGCGTAATAGTCGTTCTCATCCGCGAATCCATGTACCCGGGCCGTCACGCAGCGATCGAATTCGGCGAAAGTGCGCGAGGCGCGGATCTGCCCGGCGTCCACGAGACCGGGAAACCGCTCGGAGAAGGCCAGCCCCTTGCGCTTGAGAAGCCTGAGCAGCTCCCACCGATAGAGGGACCAGGGATTCTGATCCATGTGGCGCCCGCTCGCCCCTGGGTCGAAGGAAGGCGAGAGGGCCGCCGCCGCCCGGACCGGGGCCGGAACACTCTCGCCCCGCGCTGCGAGCCATTTGAGGAGGACGTTGCCGCCGATCGAAAACCCCGCCAGAAAGATCGGCCCCTCGAAGCGCCCGAGCGCCCTCTCCAGCACCATCTCCAGATCCCCCGTATCGGCCGAGTGGTAGAGGCGCGGCAGACGGTTCGCCTCCCCTCCGCAGGAGCGGAAGTTCATGGCCGCAACGCGCCAGCCCTCCGCCCGGGCGGCACGCGCGATGCCCTTCACGTAGTGGGAATCCGAGGAGCCCTCGAGCCCGTGGAGGACGAACAGGGTGGGCGCTTGCGCCCGGGGCGGGTCCAGGATGTCGATGAGGAGAAAATCCCCGTCCGGGGTGTCCCAGCGCTCCCGCCGCCAGTCCAGATCGGGAAAGCGCCGGAGGAAGACCCCCCAGAGGGTCTGCAGATGGGCGCCCGGACAGAACCAGGCCGGCCGGAAAGCAGGAAGCCCGCCCGGGGGCGGCGGCTGCCGGGCGGCGCTATGCGCGGGTTTGAATTCGTTCGCTTTCTTCGGCAAAGAAGACCTTATAGATGTCCTCACGCGTGGAGGCAGGGTTCTGCTTCCGCGTGATCTCGAATTTTTGCATGAGAACCTGGTACAGCCCCAGCGAACCCGAATAGAAGCCCGCCGCGGAACAGACCAGCCAGAGTCTGTAGAGCCGGTAGGTCTTCTCCCCGACCAGCTTCCGCACGCGCTCTTTGTTCTCCTCCATCTTTTCATACCACTGGTGGCAGGTACGGGCGTAGTGCAGGCGAAGGTTCTCGACATCCACGATCTCCCATCGGCACCGCTCCATGATGTCCATCATGTGGGTGATGTCGTCGAGCTCGCCGTTGGGAAAGATATATTTTTCGAGAAAATCCGTCTGGTGCGTCCGCTCCCAGAACTTGTTGTGGGTGATGCCGTGGTTGAGGAAAAGACCGCCCTCCCGGAGCCGCCCGCGGACCGAGTTGAAGTAGGCGGGATAGTTCGTGATCCCGATGTGCTCGATGATCCCGATCGCTGAAATCTTGGAAAAAGTCTGGTCGGCCGGAAAATCACGGTAATCCATGTGGTGGATCTGACAGCGATCCTCCAGCCCCTCGCGGCGAATCCACTCCTGCCCGTATTTTGCCTGCTCGCCCGAGAGGGTCACCCCCGTCGCATTGACGCCGTAGTGCTTCGCCGCCCAGATCGCCAGGCTTCCCCACCCGCAGC
>JAQBZT010000294.1 GCA_027622355.1 bacterium
CACTCCCGCTCATCCGAGGAAACAAAGTGGGCGTTGCCGCTCACGCCGGTGTGAACGGCCGCGCCGCCCAATTGCTCGAAGGTCACTTCCTCGCCCGTCACCGCCTTGATCACATCGGGGCCGGTGATGAACATCTTGCTGAGGCCGTCCACCATGAAGACGAAATCGGTGATGGCGGGGGAGTAGACCGCCCCGCCGGCGCAGGGGCCGAGGATGACCGAAATTTGCGGGATGACGCCCGAGGCCAGGGTGTTGTTGCGGAAGATCTGGGCGTAGCCGTGCAGGGAGAGCACCCCTTCCTGGATGCGCGCCCCGCCCGAGTCGAGAATCTGGACCATGGGGGCGCCCGCCTTCATGGCGAGCTCCTGGAGCCGGATGATCTTGGCGGCGTGCATCTCCCCGAGGGAGCCGCCGAGGGAGCCGAAATCCTGCGAGACGGCGAAGACGAGCTGGCCGTCCACCCGGCCGCTGCCGGTCACCACCCCGTCGCCGGGCACGCGCTTTTCCCCCATCCCGAACTCGGTCGATCGCGTTTCGACGAACATGTCAATCTCGGAGAAGGAGCCCGGATCGAGCAGCAGATTGAGCCGCTCGCGGGCGGTCAGCTTGTCCTGCTTGCGCTGGCGCTCCTTCGAGGCCTCCCCGCCGCGGGCGCGCGCCGCCGCCGTCCGCTCGCGCAACTCTTCAAAGCGATCTGACATTCCATCCCCCGCGTTGTCGGGAATTCATGCAATATCAACAGATTGCATACAATGTACATATTTTCGCCCCTCGTCAAGGGGCTGAAGGAAAAGGCTGGAATCAGGCGAAAGTCCGAAGGAGGCGGGTAAATACATCGGGGGAAGAGACGTTATTTTTTCCCGCCCCCCTTCCAGTCCACCGGCCCCGCGTGGAGGAGTTGGCCGGGGAGCTGGCGGCCGAAGATCTTCTCGGCGAGGGCGGCGGCCCCGAGCAGTTTGCCGAGGTCCACCCTGGTCTCATGGCCCATCTCGTGGAGCATATGCACGGTGTCCTCGGTGGCGATGTTCCCGGTGGCGCGCGGCGCGAAGGGGCACCCGCCGAGGCCCGCGATCGAGGTGTCGAAGATGGTGATGCCCGCCTCGAGGCCGGCGAGCAGGTTGGCGAGGCCCGCCCCCCGGGTGTTGTGAAGGTGGAGGGCGAAGGTGGTGTCCGGAAATTTCTGATGCAGGTAGAGCGAGACCGCACGCACCATCGCGGGGTTCGCCATTCCGGTGGTGTCGGCGAGGGCGATCTCCCGGCATCCCATCTCGATGTAGTCCCGCACCACCCGCTCGGTCGCCTCGAGGGGCACCTTTCCCTCGTAGGGGCAGCCGAAGGCCGTCACCACGGCGCCCCGGAGGGGGAGGCGCTCCCCGCGGGCCATCCGGGCCGCCTCGCGGGCCGCCGCCGTGGCGCCCGCGGTGTCCGTGCGGAGGTTCTGCTGGTTGAAGCTCTCGCTCGCCGCGACGAAGAGGGTCGCCCGATCGATCGCGCACCCCAGCGCCCGCTCCATCCCCCGGGCGTTCGGCACGAGGGCCTCGACCTCGAGGTCATCGCGGCGGTCCATGCCCTTGAGGACATCCTCGGCGTCCGCCATCTGGGGGACGTGCCGGGGGGAGACGAAGCTGGCCGCCTCGATGCGCCGGTGGCCCGCCGCGACGAGTTTATTCAGGAGTCCGATTTTCTCCCCGGTGGAGAGAATCTGCGCCTCGCTCTGCAGGCCGTCGCGCGCCCCGACCTCGACGATGGTGATCGCCAACGGAATCCTCCCTGAATACAGCCATTTCTTATCTGTTACTCTACTGTGCGAAGGACAAACCTACCATGTACAAATTTCACGGTAAATAGAAAAATGTAGTTCAAAAATGACTATCGCCGGAAGCGGCCCCCTTGCGGCGCCCTCCGCTTTCCGGGATGATGGCCCGGCTTTCCACCCAACTGAAGGGCATCCCCTTGAACGATCTCTGGACAGCCCTGCTCACCCCCGCGATCGCGGGCGCGATCGGCATCGCCCTGCTCGCCGGGCTCATCCGCGGCTTCGCGGGCTTCGGCTCGGGGGTGATGATGGCGCCGGTCCTCGCGCTGCTCTACGGCCCGGCCGAGGCGGTCTCGATCATCATCCTGCTCGAGGTCATCGTCAGCTTCCAGCTTCTCAAGGGCACCGGCGGGCTCATCCAGTGGCGCTTCGTCGCCCCGATGGGGGCGGCCGCCTGCCTCTTCATGCCGCTCGGCGTGTGGATTCTCAAGAGCGCCGCCCCCGCCCTCATGACCCGCGCCATGGGGCTGGTCGTCCTGGGCTTCGTCCTCATCCTCCTCATCGGCTGGCGCCACACCGGCGGGAAGAAAGTGCCCATCGCCGCCGCCGTCGGCGCGATCTCGGGCACCATGATGGCCGCCACGAGCATGGGCATCCCCCCGGTCCTCCTCTATATGCTCTCCGGGCCCGACCCCGCCGCCGTCAGCCGCGCCAACATCATCGCCTACTTCTCGACCACCCAGCTCACCCTCGCCCTCATCCTCTGGTGGATGGGCCTCGTCCACCCGATCACCCTGGGCCGCGCCGCCCTCATGTTTCCCGCCTTCGCGCTCTGCGCCTGGGCGGGCAGCCGCCTCTTCCGCGCCGAATACGAAACCCTCTACCGCAGAATCGCCATGGGGTTTCTCGTGATCGTGGGTGTGGCGGGAATTATGGGGTAGGGGGAGCCATGAGCGGGGAAAAAATACGGATCGCCTACGCCATTGTCCAGAGCCCTCTGGGCCGCCTCCTCGTGGCCGCCACGCGAAAAGGGGTCTGCGCCGTCAAGATCGGAGACTCCGGCAAGGCGCTGGAGAAAGATCTGCGGAGCGAATTCCCCGAAGCCGAGATCACCCGGGACGATGCGGGCGTCAAGAAGCCCCTCGCGGCCCTCCTCCGCCATCTGGAAGGAAAAGAGCCCAGCCCCGATCTTCCCCTCGACGTGCGCGCCACCGCCTTCCAGCGAAGGGTGTGGGCCGAGCTTCAGGCCATCCCCGCGGGCGAGACCCGCACGTACACCGATGTCGCCCGCGCCCTCGGCCTGAAAAACGGCGCCCGCGCCGTGGGGAGCGCCTGCGCCACGAATCCCGTCGCCCTCATCGTCCCGTGCCACCGCGTCATCCGGGCGGACGGGAACCTCGCCGGCTACCGCTGGGGGATTGGGCGGAAGAAGAGGTTGTTGGAGATGGAGGGGGGGTAGTAATTTTATGGGCGATCATGGATACTCTTGCAGTCAATCAAAAATCCGCCCAAAATGAGCCAGAAAAACCAATAAATTCAATAGTGATTGCAAGAAATTTAAATTTTCGCTATTATTTCGCCTCAAGAAAAATAACTTTTGAGGAGGCGTTCAAATGCGAGCAGCTAATGGGGACCTCTAAAAACCGCCTGATTTCCCCCCGATTTTATGTCGTAGCCGCATTCTAGCCATAATCT
>JAQBZT010000295.1 GCA_027622355.1 bacterium
GGAGCGGGAGGAAAAACTCGCGGGGCGCGAGAGCCGGCTTTCCGCCCAACAGGCGCAGATCGCTGCCCGCGAGGCCGAGATCGGGATGAACGAAGCGGCGCTCGTGCGGGAGCGCTGGGCCGGCGAGATGACCCGCCGCCGCGAGGCGGAGGCGCTGATGAAGGAGATTCGCCGCGAGGCGGACCTTCTGCTCCGCGATATGCGGTCGGCGCACGATCCGCAGGGCGCGCGCGAGGTGGCGCGCGATCGGATTCGCGATCTGACGGAAAGGCTCGATGCGGTCATACCGGCGCCGCCCGAGGATCGGGAAAGCGATGCGGCGCGCGATTTCCGCATTGGGGAGTGGGTCCGCCTCCGGAACCTGAACCGGCAGGGGCAGGTTGAGGCGGTTCACGGCGGCGGGATGCTGTCCGTGGCGATGGACGGGAAATCTCTCCGCGTGCCGGCGGCCGAGGTGCTCCCGAGCGCGAAGCCCGCGGTTTTGTTGGTGCCGAAAGCGGTTGTGAGCGGAGATGTGGCGGTACGGGGAGATGATTTTTCCCTTGAGCTTCATCTTCGCGGCCGCCGCGCTGAAGAGGCGCTTGAACTCCTCGACAAGTATCTGGACGATGCCGCGGTCCTGGGGGTGCACCGGGTGCGGGTCGTTCATGGAAAGGGCTCCGGCGTTTTGAAGAGCGCGATTGCGGATCATCTGGAGAAGCATTTGCTGGTGGCGAGTTTTGGCCCGGCCGCGGATACCGAGGGCGGCTGGGGCGTGACGAACGTGGAGCTTGCAGGCTGATGGCGCGTATTCCCGAGGAAGTGGTCGATCAGATACGCGAGGGAATTCCGATCGAGACGGTGGTGGGAGAATTCGTCCCGCTTCGCCGGGCGGGAAGCACGTTCAAGGGGCTGTGCCCCTTTCACGATGAGAAGACGCCCTCCTTCACGGTGAACCCGAGGATGGGAATCTTCAAATGCTTCGGCTGCGGCGCCGGGGGGAACGTTTTTCAGTTCCTGATGCGCCACGAGGGGATGGAGTTTCTCGAGGCGATCAAGCATCTGGCCCAGCGGCAGGGGATCGACCTCTCCCGGTATGAGGATGCCTCCGGGCAGGCGGCCCCCTCCGGCGCGCGCGAGAAGACACTGGCCATCAACCGGTTTGCCACGCGGTTTTACTGGGAGATGCTGAGAGGAAAAGAGGGCGAGCGTGCCCGGGCCTATCTCGCGGAGCGCGGGGTTTCCGATGCGGCGCGCGATACGTTCGGCCTCGGCTACGCCCCCGCCCGATGGGATGCCCTTTTGGCCGCGGGAAGGGAGAAGGGCTTCTCCCCCGAGGAGCTGGCTCTGGCCGGCCTGGCGGCCCGGCGCGAGGACGGTTCGGGTTATTACGACCGCTTCCGGGATCGGATCATCTTCCCGATCCAGACGGCGGAGAAGGAAGTGCTCGCCTTCGGGGGGCGCTCCCTTCCGGACAGCGACAGCCGCCACGCCACGGCGAAGTACATCAACTCGCCCGACTCGCCGGCCTTCCGCAAGGGGCGGGTGCTCTACGGCTTCCGCCAGGCCCGCGAGGCGATCCGCGAGGGGAAGCGGGCGCTGGTGACGGAAGGGTATTTCGATGTCATCTCGCTCTGGCAGGCGGGCTATCGGGCCACGGTCGCTCCTCTGGGGACGGCGCTGACGGCCGAGCACATCCGGATGCTCCGGGCGCATGCCGAGGAGATTGTGTTCGTTTTCGACCCCGACCGGGCGGGAGAGGCCGCCTCCGATCGTGCGGGGGGCATCGCCGGGAGAATGCTCGGGCTGAGCGGCGCCCCCGACAGTCTGGTGGCCGGCGATGTGCTCCGGAAGGATTTCATCGACCGCGACGGCCTGGGGGCGGTGCAGCTCCGGGTCGTGGATCTGCCCGAGGGGCAGGATGTGGACGATTTTCTGCGGAAGGCGGGCCCGGCGGCGTTCGGGGATTTGCTCGCGGGCGCGGAGGGTCTTCTGGACCATACCGTCCGGACAGCCTTGGGAAACGTGGGTTCCGGCTCGGGCCAGGCGGAGAAGATGGAGGCGCTGGAGCGCCTGGTTCCGGTCCTCTCGGCTTGTCACCGGAGTGTACGGGACCAATATTTTTCAGTGTTGGAGGTTCGCCTCGGGATTCCCTATCCCACGGTGGACGGCATGGTGCAGCGCCTGCTGGCGGAGGAGGCCAGACGCCCCGCCCCCCGCGGCGAGGTGGCCGATCTCCTCGGGGAGGTTCCCGAAATTCCTCGGCTGGAGCGTGACATCATGCGGACCTTGATCGCCCGGCCTGGGTTGGCGGCCCGGCCAGAGGTGAGCGCGGATATCTTCTCGGGGTCATTACTGAAGGGGATATTTGAAAAACTCCGTGCTGCGGCTGCAGAGGAGAAATCCCTCGATGCCGCCGCACTTTTAGATCGATTGAAGGATCCTAATGCCCGGGCACTTGTCATCGATTTGGCCGCCGAGGCGGCAGAAGAAGAAAGTAGGGATTTTTACGAACGTATGTGGGAAGAGTTGTTTGATGATCTGCTAAAAAAGATGGAGAAGAAGCTGCTGCGCCAGCGGGAGGAATCCATTTTAAAAAAGGAGAAAGAAGCACGCCAGCTCGGCGGAGAGGATTCCCTCGATGCTCGGCGGCTGTGGGAGGAAAAATACGCGCTATTGCAGGAGCGCCGAAAGGGAATGCCCTTGCGCTAGCGTACCGCCATTTTACGGACATTTGCAGAGGGATGGTATCAACGCCCCGGGCAACAACGAAAGGAGCGGAAGTTGGCCACGACCAAGACCACGACGAAGGCGAAGAAGAAAGAGAACAAGGTTTCCGACGTCAAACAGTTGATCAGTCTGGGCAAGGAGAAGGGGTTTCTCACCTATGATGAGGTGAACGATGTCCTTCCGCCGGATGTGACCTCGCCCGAGGCGATCGACGACATCATGGTGCTTTTCAACAATATGGACATCGAAATCCTCGATACGGAGTCCGCGGAAAAGCGGATGGCCGAGAAGAAAGAGGCGGGTTCCGATGAGGATGAAGCCGAGGTGGCCGAGCCGAAGAGAATCTCGAACTTCGACGACTCGACGCTGGGCAAGACCGACGATCCCATGCGCATGTACCTGCGCGAAATGGGCCAGATTCCGCTCCTCAGCCGCGAGGGCGAGATCGTCATTGCCAAGCGGATCGAGGAAGGTCAGCTGGACGTCTGCATGGCCACGGTGAGCACGCCGGTCGCCATCAACGCGGTGCTCGAGTTGGCCGACCAGCTGCGCAAGGACGAGATTTCGGTCTCGGAAATGGTCGTGGTGAGCAGCGACGTGAACCGGGGCGAGGAAGTGGACGAGGAGAAAGAAAGGCGCGCCCAGGAAGAAGACAAGAAGCGTGTTCTTTCCCTGGTGAGCAAGGTGAAGAACCAGCTTCGCATGATGGAAAATAAGCGGAACGAGGGGGCGAAGCCCGAG